>JAEUSA010000400.1 GCA_016788945.1 Leptospiraceae bacterium | reverse complement strand
GATTCTTTTGGTTAGCCTCATGCATCTGCCGGTTTTTTTTATTCTCCATGTACCTGATGTAGGTTACGCGATTGCCCTTTCGGTGGCCGTGTATTTCTTTTTGTACGAATGGCTGCATTTGGCCGCGCATGCCCCTCAAGCAGGTCTGCGTCATTTTCGCGTGTTGCGTTTGCTGCGTCATTACCACTTTTTGCACCATTCCCGGCACAGCGGCAATCGCAACTTCAACGTCGTTTTACCATTTGCTGATCTGCTATTTCGCAGCAGGGCAACCGATTTGCAACGGCTACAGTAAACGATGCGTATTCGTGTATTGGTATTTTTTGGTCTTTTAGTGCACATTTTACTGAATGTACTTATCCTGTACCGCCTCGATTATCGCGTTTCTTGGTACACATCGATCGATATATTCGCCGTCTTTGTAGCAATTTATTTTACCGATTTCATAACCGGGCTAATACACTGGATAGGTGATGTGGAAGTAGAATGGAATTGGGCGCTATTGCGCCGTTTTCATGAGCTTTCGCAGACGCATCACCGGCATCCTCTCGAAATTCTGCAACACGGTTTTTTTGATATCAAAGGTAATATCGCATTTCTCTACGCACCGCCGCTGATCACCGCGGTCATTATCGCACCCGTTACTGAGTTAAGTCCACTCGTGTTCTTTTGCCTCACACTGAGCAACCTGATGCTGGCCGCGCATTCGATTCACAAATGGTGCCACCAAAAGACAGTTCACCCATTGGTAGCCTGGCTGCAGCGCACGGGAATTATTGTCTCGCGGCAATACCATCTACAGCACCATGTACCGCCGTATGCCTCAAATTTTGCGGCGCTGAACGGGTGGTCTGATTCGCTGCTGCGGATTCTGCTGCGCGGCGCTGCACAGAAATAACGCTGCGCAGAGCCGGAAGAACCGCATGTGCATATGATCGCCAGGGTACGCGGCGAACAATGCGTAACATGCGGCTGGGGTGCGCGTAAAAGCGCCGGTACGCACGGGCGATAAACTGCCGCAGGGGAAAGCCATAGCTGTTTTCATACCACGGTCTATCCGCGTTATACTGCTGCAAAGGATCGCAGATAAATTCTGTTTCGGGGTTTTCATGCAACGCAAGCTCATACAGTGGCGATCCCGGTTGGGGAGTGACAGCAAAGAAATGCGCAAGCGTCAGGCGACTACGCAATGCCAGTTGCACTGTGTTTTCCATTTCAGCCAATGTTTCCGTCGGAAAACCCAGCATAAAAAAACCTTTGACGATGATTCCGCGTTGGCTTGCATAATTGATAGTCGAGATTGCCCGTTCAATCTGCAGGTGCTTTTTGATCAGGCGTTGCAGCCGCCGGCTCGCGGTTTCGATCGCTACAGCAACCGACAATGTTCCGGCGTCTGCCAATTGATCAATCAACGCAGGGGTGAGTATATCGGCCCGCATGCCATTTGGAAAACAGAACGCCAACCGGTTGCCGTATTTTTTTGTTACGGCTTTCATGATGTAGCTCAAGCGTTCAGGCTCAAAGTTGAAAATGTCGTCGATGATGTGAAATTCCCTGATTCCATATGTATCGTGTAGTAAGTCTATTTCCGTAAGTACCCGATCAGCGCTGCCGGCGTAGAATTTTTTTCCGAAAATGTCGTGGCAGTACGCGCATTTGTACGGGCATCCACGCGAAGTGAACAGGTATGCATACCTGCGGTGTTTTTTTATCAGGTTACCGTTGGGTTCGCGTGCGTAGCGGTCGAATTCACAGAGGTCCCAGGCGGGCATTGGAATTGCGTCCAGATCGGGAATGCGGTCGGTGCTCTGGCAAATGCGCGGGTTACCGTTTTCGCGCAGAGATAATCCTGCTATGCCAAATACCGCGCCGCCGGAAAAATACGTCCGCAATGCCTGCGGGAAGCTGCGTTCGGCTTCACCTTCAAATATCCAGTCGAAGCCGGAAAATTTTAGCAGCTCTGCAGAGCGCCGGTGCGTCACTGGCCCGCCGAGAACGGTCAGTGTAGCCGGTGTCAGGCGTTTAACCTCGGCGGCGAGGTCCGCTGCGGCATGGAGCTGAAAATTCAACGCAGAAAAGCCAACCACATGGGGTTGAAATCCGGCGAGCTCTGTTCTGAGTGCCTGCAGGCCTGCACGGCGGACATTAAAGTCGACAAAACGTACGGTAAAATCGCGCTCAGCGCGCAACACGGCGGCGAGAGTCAGCAGACCGACCGGCGGAGCAGCCATCCACAAATCAATCGGCTGGTAAGGTTTGATTAGTAGAATACGCCAAGCCACGACGTAGTCTGCGATAGTACGAGCGACGGGCAACTTTTTTATGGTACGCGTGGTAATCAATTTTCTGTATGTGGCGCTGACACTATGGCCGTGAAAAAGCGGAATTTGCTCATCTCGGTGGTTGCCCCCGTTTACAATAACGCACGCCACCTGCCTCTACTGTTGGAAGAAATCAGGCAGTCCGGCGGTGGCTATCGTTATGAAGTCATTTTTACGGACGATGGCAGCCCCGATGATTCATGGCAAGTGATTGCCCAACTTGCGCGCCTCAACGACAAGAGCTGCACAGTCAGGGGATTAAAGCTCAGCCGCAATTTTGGCCAGCATGCCGCAATCTATGCCGGGTTGAGCCATGCGCGCGGAGATTATGTTGTAGTGCTCGATGCCGACTTACAGGATGATCCGGTATATATTCCGGAGCTCATTGCCAAGGCACAGGCGGGGTTCGACGTCGTCCATACGCAGCGCGTCAAGAAACGCCGTAGCCTGCGGCGGTTTATTTCCGAAATCGTGTACCGCATTCTGACTATTGGCAGCGAAATTCCACTCCATCGGGGTATGGGTAATTATAAACTCATGAGCCGCCGCGCGCTGGCGGTGATGTTGGAGTACCGGGAATATCCTCCGCTGTTTGAATTGATGGCGGAACGCGCGGGTTTTCCGGCCGGTTTCGTCGAAATCAGGCGTAGGAGTCGACCGGTTAATGTTTCAGCCTACCGGATGGCGGATTCATTTCGTTTTATTGCTGCATTGCTGTTTACTTATTCGTCGCTGCTGTTCCGTTGTTTTGTTGTCTGTGGTGCTCTGCTTACTCTGTCAGGTATGGCGGGCCTTCTGTGGGTTGTCTTAGGCAATGCGGCCGTTATGACCGCGGTACTGTTGGGAATTACCCTGCAGGGTGGATTAATTTTGTTGGTTGGCGGTATCATCGGGCTGCATGTGCGCAGTGCTCAGCGCGCTGCTCGCTCATGGCCGATTTTTACCGTAGATAAAATTATCTGAGGTTTGACGCAGAGTATAACGCGGTAATAACGTCGCCCGCACGTCCATGCTTATTCCTTTTGACAAACCTACCATCACCGGCGATGAACTGCGCTTTATGGCCGACGTCCATGAACGCGGCTTGCATTTAGGGCAGGGTGAATATACCAGATTCTGTGAAAGTTGGATTTCAGAGCGGTATGGAAACAAAACCGCCTTTTTGACCTTTTCCGGGACAACCGCCCTCGAGGTGATTTTTTCGCTACTCGATCTTCAGCCGGGCGATGAGGTGATACTGCCGTCTTATAGTTTTCCGTCGTGCGCCAACGCTGTTTTGCGCGCCGGGGGGGTTCCGGTTCTTGCGGATATTGAGAGTGATACGCTTGGCCTCGATCCCGAATCTGTGCGACTGTGTTTAAGCGAGCGCACCAAGGTAGTTTTATGCATTCATTACGCCGGGCTGCCGTGCAAAATTGATGAGCTCGATTCCTTGTGCGCGACCAATAATATCACGCTGGTCGAAGATTGTGCCCAAGCATTTCTTTCGTCAACACGGGGCCGCATGCTGGGCAGTTTTGGGACGTTGGCTATGCTGAGTTTTAGTACAAAGAAGCTGATACACTGCGGACAGGGGGGTGCCATTCTCCTAAATGACGATCGTTATCTTGCCCGTGCTGAAATTTTGCGCGATCGCGGCACCAACCGGGCTGATTTTCTTGCCGGACGTGTACCCGCGTATAGCTGGCAGGCTGCAGGCACATCGTTCTCACCCAGCGAACTCAACGCTGCTTTTCTCAAAGCACAGCTGCTGCATTCTGCTGCGGTCATCGGGCGCGCGAGGAAAATATTCCAGCGTTATCTGCATAGCCTTGCTGCGTTGGAAAAGTCGGGGTTATGCAAGATTCCCCCTGCAGGCGACGCCATTGAACACAACGGTTCTCTGTTTTATCTTGTGGCACGCAATCAGACGGAGCGCGATCAGTTGATTCGCTTTCTGGCGCAATCACAAATCGTCGCGCAGTTTCATTTCGTACCGCTGCATCTGAGCAACGGCCGGCGCCTTACGCGTACGCCATTACCTCTTCCGGTAACCGAACAGATTTATGCGGGCTTAGTCCGATTGCCGCTTTATGACTCGATGTCTGATAACGAGGTCGATGCTGTGATCGGTAAAATCTTCGAGTTCTATCGCGGCATCGCCTGAATAGTCGGGCGCACATACTCGAACAAATAGAAATCCTCATTGGGTATGATACCCCCCGCAAATGCC
>JAEUSA010000296.1 GCA_016788945.1 Leptospiraceae bacterium | reverse complement strand
TGCATCACACCCGGCATCGCCGGGTCATACGTCAGCATCAGCAGAGGCAGCATTTCGCCGACCAGGTCGACGAGCAAAATCTGTATCGGTAGAATGATGGGCGGTATGCCAAACGGAATCAACGCAAAACCCGCAAGAACGCAGAGCAGTTCTGTCAGGTTCGAAGATAGTGTGGCGACAACATTGGTCTGCAGGTTACGGAAAATGGTGCGGCCTTCGCGAATCGCCGCGACAATCGTGGCAAAACTGTTATCGAGCAGAACAAGGCTCGCCGCTTCTTGCGCCACTTTGCTACCGCCGACCCCCATCGCCACGCCAATATCGGCGCGCTTGAGCGAAAGCGTGTCGTTGACCCCGTCTCCGGTAACTGCGACGACATCGCCGCGTTTCTGCAGAGATTCAATGATGCGCAGCTTTTCATCGGGCGACACACGCGAAAAGATCACGGACCGCTTATCGAGTGCTGCCGCAAGCGCTTCGTCGTCCATCGCCTTGAGGGCATCGCGGTTGATCACGGCGACGGGTTCCGCCATACCGTGCTCCATGCCGATGTCTACGGCGATCGAGCGCGCTGTCGCCTGATGATCTCCCGTAATCATCACGGTTCTGATACCCGCGCTGTGGGCGGCCGCGACCGCCGCCTTGACTTCTTCGCGCGGCGGATCAATCATGGTAACGAAGCCTGAAAACACAAGTTGCGACTCTGCAGTCGTCTGCGCAACTTCTTCGTTCTCGTCCATATCCCGATACGCAAGAGCTATGACGCGCAGCGCCTGCGCCGAGTACGCGCGCGAGACAGCAAGCAATTCAGCGCGTTCAGCTTCACTCAATGCTTCGTCCTTGCCGTCGATCCGGTGGCGGCTGCACAGCGGCAGCAGAGATTCGATCGAACCTTTCACGAACGATATACGCTTGCCATTATGCTCGCGTACAATGGAGATCCTCTTGCGCTCTGAATCGAAAGGAAATAATTTTAAGCGGGGGTATTCTGCGGAAACCTGTTTGGCATCAAACCCCGCTTTCATGAGTAACGTCGCAAACGCAGCTTCGGTCGGGTCGCCGAGCGCATAATAATCCGCATGGTATTCGTCGGGTGCGTTTACCGTACCGGTCGACGAAAGAAACCCCGCAAGAAAAAGAATCTTCTGATCGCCAAGATTCTCGGGGCGCATCACGCGACCATGTTCATCGAATATTTCGCCGGCGGGATTATACCCGGTACCGGTTATGCGATAATTCATTCCCTCAAAAAAAGCGGAAGTAATCGTCATCTCATTCTTGGTGATCGTTCCGGTTTTATCGGTGGCAATGACCGTGGCCGCGCCGAGCGCTTCAACCGAAGACAATCGTTTGACGACTGCCTTTTTGCGCGCAAGCCGAGCGACGCCAAGCGACAAGCCCATCGAAATTTGTGCCGGTAAACCTTCGGGTACCATCGCTGCGGCGACGCTGACGGCGAAGATCAGTGCGGTTTTGACCGGCTCATCGCGCCAAATCTGCACGAGAAATAACAGTGCAGCGAGCGAAAGCGCAAAACGTGTGATATAGATGCCCAGTATATTGAGTTCTTTCTGCAAAGGCGAAGTTTCGCGTTGCATGCTCTGTGATGATACGGCAATTTTGCCGAGCTCGGTATTGTCTCCCGTCGCGCACACCAGAGCCGTCGCTTCGCCACGCGCGAGAGTCGTTCCGAAGAAAAGATAATTTTTTCGCTCGGGCAACGGCAGGTCGTCGTTAGTTTCGAAATCCGCCTGCTTTTCAGAAGCTACCGATTCTCCGGTGAGCGCCATTTCATTGGCCATCACGGTTTCGCCCGTGATCAGACGGCAATCCGCAGGTACTCCATCGCCTTCTTGCAGATAAATGACGTCACCCGGCACCAGCGAGTTCGTCGGCACCTCGAGCTTTTGCCCGTCGCGAATCACAATTGCCGTTTCGGTGACAAGATTGCCGAGCCGCGAGACGATGTTTTCGGACTTCCAATCTTGCAGAAAGCCGACGAGCGCGTTGATGACGACTATCGCCATCAACACAATGCCGTCGTTCAATGAGCCGAGAAAAAAGGACAGGGCTGCCGCCAGAAACAACAGCACGACCAACAGGTTGCGAAACTGCTCGACGATGAGCTCGATGAGAGATCGGCGCGACCGGGTTGTGAGCCGGTTTTCGCCATGCACCTCGAGGCGGCGGGCAGCCTCATCGTGCGTCAGCCCCCTTGCCACCGAACTGTTGAGCAATTCTGCAACCGCTTTTACGGTTCCGGCATAAAAACTCGCGGCCATGAGGACTTAAACCTACCGTGGGGCAGACTGAAAACCAATCGCCGTGTTTTTCTCTTCGGAAAAAAGAGCGGCCTGTCCGATAATCAAAAGAGTGGCCAAAGCCGTTGATGATTCTTTTTATCTTTCTCTGGGCGCCGGAGATAACCAGCTGCCGTTGATTCGCGCTGCGCGCGACTACGGCCTCAAGGTCATCGGCGTAGACCGTAACATTTCGGCTTCGGGCCTGAAACTGTGCGATCTGAAAATCCAAGAATCGGTGCTCAATTACCGCAAGGTCTACTATAAAATCTGCAACCTGATAGAACCGTCGCAGATCGCGGGGGGGTATG
The DNA here is from genome assembly GCA_016788945.1 of Leptospiraceae bacterium. Lineage (GTDB taxonomy): Bacteria > Spirochaetota > Leptospiria > Turneriellales > Turneriellaceae > Turneriella. The sequence goes on along the minus strand of JAEUSA010000296.1, from coordinate 6,402 downwards.
CCGCAAGCTATGGTGAGGCCCTCGCGTCGTTTGCCTTTCTCTGTGAACGGCTCAGCATCATCGGCCTCAGCCGCACGCTGATGGAGACCGTACTCGACAAATACCTCGTGCGGCGCCGCCTGTCTGACATCGAGCACAGCGGATTTGCCCAGCCGTTACACCTCGAGGTGACACAGAGCATGCGGCGCGAAGAAATCGAACAATTGGGTTTTCCCTTGATAGCCAAGACGCGCCGCGGGGCCTCAAAGCGCCATGTGTACCGCCTCGAAAACTGGCTCGAAGTTAAGAATTTTCTTTCTAAGCGCCATCTCGAATCGCTCGGCATCAGGGGCCATGATCTGATTCTCGAGCAGTTTATCGAAGGCGACGAAATTATTGTTTGCGGATTCGCGCAGAACTTCCATTTTCATCTGGTCTCGGTACACGACCGCATCGCTTCGGCGAATCCGCCGTATATTGATCTCGAACACCGTTTCCCCTCGCGTTACGCTCATCTGGCGAAAAGCATCGAAGAAATTCACAACCAGGCGTGTATGCGGTTACAACTTTCTGACACACCTGTTGTCAGCGAATGGAAAGTCGTCGCCGACCGCATTTATCTGATTGAATTGAGCGCACAGATTCCCGGCGAGCACGTGGCAGATTTTCTGATCCCCAAGGGGCTGCGCTACGATTATTTCAAAAATCTCGTAAAACTGACGCTTGGGGAAAAAATTGAACCGGTCAGCGAAAAGCATCGGCAAGCGGTGAAAGTCAAGTTCTGGCCGGAAAATCCGGGCTGGGGTGAATGGCAAGAGGCGACGCGGTCTGCTGCGTTTTCGCGCGTACTCAACAGCAATCCACCGAAAGAAATCACGTCAAATTTAGACAGGTATGGCGTCGCAGGTTATATTGGGTAGCACGAAGCGCTAACTAATAAAATCCGGTACATAAGAATCTTTAGCAGTTTCCGGAAAAACTCCCGCTCCGGCAGCAGACGCCGCGATTTGCTCTGCAAATCGCTTGCAAAACGGCCACAGGTGGCCTGTCTGCTGCCTCATGCGGTTTCCGGAAACTGCTTCAGGCTCCTTTTTCAGGAGCCTGTTAGGGTTCAAGCCAAGTGCGGGCATAACTGCCGTCAGGCTGCCTGATGTAGAGCAGGCGCTGGTGCAATCTACTCGGCTGCCCCTGCCAGAATTCGACGCGATCCAACGCGACGATGTATCCCCCCCAATGCGGCGGACGCGGCACGTGCTTGCCGGCAAACTCTGCACGCGCAGCGTCGAAACGTTGTTTCAGTGATGCGTAAGAATCGAGAGGTGTGCTTTGCCGCGAGACGGCCGAGGCTACCTGCGATTCGTGCGGACGGCTTGCGAAATACTCATCTGCTTCTGCATCACTCACACGGGTCACGGGCCCTTCAAAGCGAAGCTGGCGAGCGTGTTTGGGCCAGAAGAACACACCGGCCGCCACCGGATTTTTCTCTAATTGCTCGCCCTTGTGGCTGAGGCCATTCGTAAAGAACGTGACACCCGCTGCGCTGATACTCTTGGCGAGCACTACCCGCACAGAAACATGGCCGTCAGAGCCATGAGTTGCCAGCGAAAAAGCCGTTGCTTCGGCTTCGGTCCTTAGCGCCGACTCAAGCCATAATTCGGCTGCACGGTGCGGATCTCCCGGTAGATATTCAATGCTGTCACCTTGGTATTCACTGCGTACTGCGCCCAGATTCATGACTGCACGTTCAGTTTTGCTATACAGGCCGTCCGCAGAAAAAAACATCGGATATGGCAGGCGATGCTGCGGGCAACAATCTGGGAAAACGCGACCAGACGAAGATTCTGAACCGACAGCAGATTCTCGAAGCAGCCAAAACTCTTTTCGCCGAAAAAGGCTTTGAGGCGACAAATGTCCGTGACATCATCAATGAAAGCAATCTGTCACCGGGTACCTTCTACAATTATTTCCAAAGTAAAGAAGAAATTTTCGAAGTTTTAACCGACGAAATCATCAAAGAAGTGCGTACGCAGATTCAGGCTTCGTACAAAAATGTCAAAATGGATCGCGCAGAGATCAACAAAGCGCTGCGGCAGTTTTTTCAGATTTTTCTGGGAAACCCGCGGCTGATGAAATTTCTGTCGCGTAACCAGTCATACCTGCGTGAACTGCGCAGCAAAGGTCGTTTCGACGACATGCTGAAAGATCTGGAAAAAGCGCTCGATGACGGTGTGAAAAATGGCATGATTCCGCAGGTACCGGTGAAGATCGTCGCTATTGCAATTTTCGGCGCGGTATTTGAAATCATCGCCACGATGGTCATCACGCCGAATTTTGCCGTCGACAAAGCCATCGAAACGCTGTCACAACTGCTGTTTATTCAAACCGGGAAGTAACGCGTCAAGGCCGCGCAATGCGGCTCAGTTTTTCACCGGAAACAAATTACCCGCCGCCACGTAATAGCGTATACGCGCGATGGCTTCGCGGTATTCGGCGCTGGCTCGCGATGCACGCGCCTGCTGCAAATCTTCGAGTGCCTGAATGACGTCGAGAATGGTGGCGAGACTTAACCTCAAATCAGATAGCTGTGCACGGTAATTTTTTTCCGCTGCTTCGGCAGAAGCCGTATACGCCTCACGTTCGGCTCGCGCCTTTTCAAAAGCGTCGCGCGCATCGTCGAGTTCAACTCTGGCCTTGCGCTCGGCTTGCCGCAGCTCCAGTTCGGCCTGACGCAGACGCGATTTTGCCATGTTCTGATTTTCGGTAGTCTGCCCGCCTTGAAACAATGGCAACTCGGCGACGACGCCACCGAAGTATGAAGTCTGCTGGTTTGATTCGAGCGCGGGACGGTATGACCCATCGAGATATATGTTCGGCAAATGCCCGCCGAAGGCAGCATCGAGTTCATTCTTGCGTATGTCGACGAGTGTACGCCCGAGCGCTATGTCGGCACGGCGCGAAATATCGGCAGTTGCCTTGTCACTGGCGGTGAATGCATCGGTCGCCGCATCGACGGCGAATGCCCCCTCGACACCCGTGAGAAACTGCAAATAACGCCTGATCTGCGCCTGACGCTCTTCGGCCGCCAGCAGGTCTGCCTGCTTTTGCCTCAGCCGTGCCTCTGCCTTCAGCGCATCACCCCGTTTATTGCGGCCAATCGCGACACGCCGACGGATTTCAGAAAGATTCGATTCGGTGAGCCGTACTGCGTCTGCAGTCTGTTCCGCAAGCAGGCTGTACAGCTGCAGCTGCAGCGCTGCATCGGCGATATTGAGCAGATGTGCCGCCAACTCGGCGCGCAGACCCTGCTCTTCGGCAACGCGCTCGAGGCGCGCACCGACGATGCCCGTGTACTCGGTGAGACCCGTCATGATGTTTTGCCGCGCCGTGAAGCGTATACCGGGCACCGCAAACCCGGGGCTCACTGGTGCGTATTGCGTTGCCGTCAACGCGAGGCGTGGCAACCAAGCACCATAACTGCGCCTGACTTTTGCCTCGGCGCTGAAACCTTTTTCTGCGGCTATCGCCATGCGTTCGGTGCGATCAAGAGAAAGAATAAACAAGTCTTCGATGCTGAACCTGTTCTGCCGAAGATCAATATCTGCGATGCGCTTTTTAACCACCGAATCGCGCAAAATCTGCTCGTAGACGGGCTCTATCGAGTTATCGCTGAGAGTCACCGGAGCACTGCGGCAGGCACTGAGCAACAAAACGGAAAAAACCGCTGCGCGCGTCATTTACCGGCCTGAGTCAGCAGAAATCCGCCTGAAACAAGCATGATCACCGCCGCACCCCTGATCGCATAGAGCCCGACGCGTTCGCCGATACGTTCGCGGTATTTCTTAAAAATTTCGAGCAGAATCGCAAACCATGAAACGATGCCGAGCCCTGCAGCAATCGGAAACAGTACCATGTCGGCAAAGGTAATTTTGGTAAACCACGAAAAAATTGTCGAACTTGCACTACCCCAAGTAAGAAACAAAGTGGGATTCAAAAGTGCGATGACGAAACCTGCGCGTAAACCAGAACTTTTTTCGTCTATTTCTGAAACCGGCCTGACTTCAAAGTGAACTTTCTGAAACATGAACACGATGCCGAGCAGCAAAAGAAACGATGCACCGATGTATCGAATGTACTTTGCGAGAAACGGATAAGCAGCGACGATCTGCACGTAACCGAATGTCGCGAGCGCGCAATACGCGCTCTCGGCCACGGCCGCACCAGCGACGACGCGCATCGCCGAACCAAAATGACCCTTCAGACTACTGCGAAATACAATCAACGCGATGGGGCCAGAGACGGGCATTGAGCCCAAAAAGCCTGCACTGAAACCGAGTAAAGCCCCGAGCACTTTCTGCGGCTCGCCGACGGTTAGCGGTTAATCCGCTCCGTGACGGCAGCACCGCCTTTTACACCCGAGATATCGATATATTTGACAGTCGGCTTAATCAGCCCTTCTTCAGCGAACACGGAAATAGTTTTTAGTTGGGCCTCTTGCCCATTGATATTGATCGTCGCGGTCACTTTGCAGGGGCTCTTATGTGTAAAGCTGATGCGAACCGGCCGGTCGGGAAAAGCTTTCAGTTGCACTGTAAGCACTTCACCCTGCAGCTCTTGTGATTTAATACCGTAAGCCATTTGCTCGAAGCGGCCGATGGGTTCGGTCACCCCTGGCCCTTTTTCAATCATCAGCCAATAACCAAACAGCGGATCGCTTTCGAGCGGTTTGCAGGTCGCTTTATCGTAGCGCACCGCGTAGTGCACTTCGTTACGATTCTTGTTGCGTTTGATATGAAACAGGTTCGCGCGGTCTTCTGCGTAAAGACCCGCGACACCGACAAAACTCGCAAGAATGGCAATTTTTTTCACTGGCATCGGACTCTTATTTTTTCTTGTCGACCATCTCTTCTTCGACGATCAGAAAGTCTTCGTCGTCGTCATCGTCAAAAACACCGAGCACATCGTCATCTTCGATGATGATTTCATCGGCAGGAGCAGCCTTCGCCTCTTTCTTTTCTTCAGTTTGCTTGTCTGCGACGATATCTTCTTCATCTTCAAGGAGAATAATTTCATCATCATCTTCGTCGATGACGATTTCGTCTTTATCGTTGAGTGTAGCCGCTGCGACACCACCGGCGACTGCCGCTGCACCGACGCCGGCAGCTACCGCCACGCCAGCTCCGGAACTTCCGCTTTCTGTTGCGGGTTTTGCCTCAGCTGCCGGGGGTGGGGCGCTGACTGCACTCGCAGAAACGCTGCCTGACGATTCAGCTTTTGCTGGAGCCGCGGCGGAAGTTCCCGCGGATGACCCCGCTGCTTCACTGCGCGCCGGCCGTTCGGCACCTTTAAGGTTGTCGAGTTTCGCGATAATCGAGAGTATGCGCGTTTCAAGTTCTTGTTCTTTTGATTTGAGCCGGCTGAGTTCTTGCGTCGCTTCTTGCAATTGCTGCTGCCACTTCTGTGCTTCGCGTTCGCGTTCTTCAGCAGTGAGGCGCAACTGATCATTATTCGCCTTCAGCCTTTCTGCTTCAGATTCGAGGTGGCTGTTTTCGACCCTCAGGTCAGAGATAAGTTCCAGAGCCTTGACAATTCTGCCTTCAAGCTGCTCCAGCTGTTCAAGAGTTACCATGGCATTGGCTGTACTATGAGCTTCGCAGAGGGGGCAAGTCTTTTTTTAAGGCACGAAAGCGGGGAAAATCCGCTTTTTTTGTTGAAGGCGTATGACAGCATTGCAGGCGTTGTTATGAAGAGAGCAGCCTTAATCATCACCCTCGTCTGTTTGCCGTTTGGCATGGTCAATGCCCTGACCGTCGGGGTGTTCGACATCCGCGGCGACGTCGGCAACGAAGGTGCCAAGCTCGCCGACCTTGCGCAGTCTGAGATCCAGGCCGAAAAAAGCCTGACGCTGCGCGACCGCACCGCCGTGCAGACGATCAAAGCCCAACAGGAAAAATGCGTCATGGGCCAAAAGGTCTGCCCCGAGCTGAGCGGCATGATGAAGACACTCGACCTCTATGTTACGGGTGAGGCCGTCTCACTTTCGACGCAGAAGCAGGTGATATTGCGCGCCGTACATACGGGTGATTCAAAAATTGCCGCGATGGCCGTGGGCAGCGGTGACACTCTGGAAAAGAGCCTCGAACAAGCGGCGCGTGATTTGCGCAAAAAAATGGCGACCGTCAAGAATGCCGACGCGGGTGCCTCAGGCCGCTGGAAACTCGCTGTTGAACCCGTTCGCCCGGCCAACGCACAGGCACAAAAGCTCAATGAGCTCGCGGGTCTTGATTCCATGCTGCTCTCGGCATTATCGAAGCGCGCGGCGTTTGACCTCGTGGAGACAAAGAGCGATGACATCGTGAACGCAGAAGTGCTCTTAAGCCAGCAAGGTTTTGCCCCGGGTGCCTTTGTGCCGACCGGCGGCGCCTT
>JAEUSA010000268.1 GCA_016788945.1 Leptospiraceae bacterium | reverse complement strand
CCAGCGCATCGGCCTTCTGCCTTTGGCTGAGTGCTGTGCGCAGCGGTGCGATGCCTTCTTTAGAAAGCGCATTACCCCAGATCGCCTGCGGATACTTTTCGCTCAATTCGCGGCGCGTGTCAGCAAACACGAGATCGTCTTTATTAAAATACAGCAGACGCGGTTTGTCACCCGATTCAAGGCGCTTGAGCTCCGCCTGCACAACTTCCATCTCATCGCCAAGCTGCGCTGATGAGGCATCGTGCACCTCGATAATCACGTCGGCGTGCCGAATTTCATCGAGGGTCGACTGGAACGCCGCGACGAGTGAAGCCGGCAGGTTACGGATAAACCCAACCGTGTCGGTGATAATCGCATATTCCGGCTTATAATCTTTCTCACCGAGATAAATTTTGCGCGAGAATGTATCGAGGGTGGCGAAAAGTTTATCTTCGGCAAACACCTTTTGTGACGAGGAAGATAGCGCGTTGAGCACGCTGCTCTTGCCTGCGTTGGTGTAACCGACGAGGGCGTATGTGACGAGGTTACGGCCCTGACGCGCGGTACCACGGTGCCGCTCGACGTCGTCGAGTTCGCGGCGAATTTTCTGTATGCGGCGGCGAATGTAACGGCGGTCGGTTTCGAGCATTGTTTCACCCGGGCCACGTGTGCCAATGCCGGGGGCCCCAGTCGCCCCCTGCCGCGAGAGAACACCGCCGAGGCCTTTCAGTCGCGGCAGTATATAGAGCAATTGGGCGAGCTCGACCTGCAGAATGGCCTCGCGCGTGCGTGCGCGCATCGCAAAGATGTCGAGAATAACTTCGATGCGGCCGAGCACACGTATCTTGAGCTCCTCTTCGAGGTTCCGCAGCTGGTTGGGTTTGAGCTGCGCATCGACGAAGAGCAGATTGAGATTCAGTTCTTCGCATACCTTGCGGATCTTTTCGATCTGCCCCGAAGAGAAAAACAGCGCCGCGTTGATATCGCTGTGGTGAAAAAAAAGTTCGTGCAGCGTCTTTACACCGGCTGTCTCGGCCAGCATGAGCAATTCGCGCAGCGATTCTTCCTGACTGCGTTTGTCGGGAAAATAACTCGACCCCCATTGCCCGACGCACAGCGCACGGTATTGCTCCTTGGAGACGAGTTTTTTCTGGTATAATGACGAGGCGTCCACGCGGTATCAGGGAGAGGGTATCTCTTTGCGGTATTTGTTCTTGCGCTCGATCTTGTATTCGTCGGGATTTTTGTAGATGGTGATGCGGTTACCCGGCAAAATACCGTTTGCCTTAAACCAGCCCTGATTCGCTTCGATCGCATAGAGTACCGCAGTCTCAGAGGAGACGATATCGAGCGACATCGGCTTCATATCGTGGATACTCGATACAAACAGACGTTCATGGATATAAGCGATCGACAGCGGTACATAAGTATTCTGCATCCAGAAGTTCATCTCTTCAGCTTTTGTATAAACAAAAATCATGCCGCGGTTTTTGGCGAGCGTTTTGCGGAACATCAGGCCGCGTTCTTTGTCTTTTTCGCTGCGCGCAACTTCACAGTCAAGTACAACATCTTCACCTTTCGCATTACGAAAGACAATGCGCCAGACTTCATCAAGAGGTTTGACGAGGCTTCTCGTTGACCCGCTTTCGCCGGCGGCAGAATCTCCCCCCTGCCCCTTCGCATTGTTTTTGGTTTCGGCAGGCTTCTTGCGCTCACGGCTCCAGCTGTCGGGTTCATTGGCCGAAAGCGACGGCAGTACGAAAGCCGCAGCAAGAAAAAATGCGGTTAGACAGCGCGCCATAAATCTGTGAGCGCGCAGGCGATTACTCCCACTCAATTGTTGCCGGAGGTTTTGAAGAAATGTCATAGACGACGCGGTTTACACCACGCACTTCGTTAATGATACGGGAAGCAATTTTTGCCAACACGTCATAGGGCACGTGCGCAAAGTCGGCGGTCATGCCGTCTTCTGAGGTCACAAGCCTCAGCGCGATCACATTTTCGTAAGTACGGTTATCGCCCATCACACCGACAGAACGCACGGGCAAAAATATCGCTCCCCCCTGCCAGATGCGGTTATACCAGCCCGATTTTTTGAGCTCTTCGAGCATAATGGCGTCGGCATCGCGCAACGTGGCGAGATTCTCTTTGGTGACTGCGGTCAGAATGCGAATCGCCAGGCCGGGGCCCGGGAATGGATGGCGATAGAGCAGTTCACGGTTGATTTTGAGCGCTAACCCCAGCCGGCGCACCTCATCTTTAAAGAGTTCTGACAGCGGTTCAATCACGCGGCCGGCTTTAATCAGGTCGAGCACGCCCTGCACGCGGTTGTGGTGCGATTTGATCGTCTGCGATGGACCTTTGACCGAGACACTTTCGATCACGTCGGTATACAGCGTTCCCTGTGCCAGAAACTCATGGTGGCCGAGTTCTTTCGCCTTCGCCCCAAATTCATCAAGGAAAAGTTTGCCAATAATGCGCCGCTTTTGTTCGGGATCTTCCACATCTTTCAGCGCCGTCAGAAAACGGTCTTCGGCGTCGACGACCTCAAGCTTAATGCCAAATTCTTTCTTAAACCGCGTCTTCACCGCTTCGGTCTCGTTCTTGCGCATGAGCCCCGTATCGACGTAGACGCAAGTAAGCTGGTCGCCGATTGCATCGTGCAGCAATTTCGCGGTCACTGTCGAATCGACACCGCCCGACAGGCCCAGCAGCACGCGTTCGTTCTTGACCTGTGCGCGTATCTCGCGTATTTTTTCATCGACGAACCGGCCCATCGTCCAGTTGGGCTTCATTTGGCAGATTTCGGCGCAGAAGTTTTTGAGTATGGTTTTTCCCTGCGTCGAGTGGTGCACTTCGGGATGAAACTGCACTCCGTAAACGCGCGCCTTTTCATCGGCAAATGCCGCCATCGGCGAGTTTTCGGTAACACCGATCACGGTAAAATGCGGTGGCAGTTTTTCAATGCGGTCACCGTGCGACATCCACACCTGACCGGGTTTGATGCCCTTGAGCAGCGGCGAAACTTTCTTCGCGCGCAGGCGCGCACGGCCATATTCCCGCGCGGCCGATGCGGCGACCTTACCGCCGTTCAGATGGCAGATTAACTGCAGGCCGTAGCAGATGCCCATGACCGGCAGGCCGAGCGCAAAAATACCTTTGTCAACGCTCGGCGCACCCTTTTCGTAAACCGACGCGGGGCCACCGGAAAGAATAATGCCCGCGGGGTTGAGTTTCTTGATTTCGGCAAGGCTTAAATTATGTGGATGGATTTCTGCGTAATATCTCAGCTCGCGTATGCGGCGGGCAATGAGCTGCGTGTACTGGCTGCCGAAATCGAGAACGACGATTTTGTCGCCCGCAGGCTGCACTTTAACCTGTGCAGAGGCTTTCTTTTTCGCCGGTTTTTTCACGGAAACACCGGGCAATGCACCGCAATCACCAAATCGGATTTTTTGTCGAGTTCACCGGCGTTCAGGATCAGGTACTTCTGATCAATAAAACTTTTTTGTTGTTCGTCGCTGCCGAGCGAGACATCGACGGTAATGGTGTTCTGCCGCTGCGCACGGTGCACTTTGACCACTTTCAGGCTGAACTTCTTGCCATTTTTCAGTTTGATACTGCCGCTCTTCACCTTCGTCGCATTCAGCGATTTTTTACTGAGAAATTTGAAGCCTTGATATTTTTTAGTTTCGTCCGAAGCAGAGAGGGATTTCATGATCTTCTTGAGTTTGTTATCCGCCTTGCCTTCACCTTCTTTTGCGGCTATCTGGGTAACCTGACAACTCAGGTAGATGTCTTCAGCGTAAAGCGAGCCCGTGGCCAGCGCCACGACAAAAACACACCATTTCATGCGACATAATTCTACAAGCCGCACAGGCCATAAAGTAGATTTAATCTACAAAAAAGTCGGCTTTGCGCTTTTTCAGGCGTTCGGCTTTGCGTTTAGCGAGCGCATTGGCCAGCTTCTGGCCCGGGTGAATGTCGGCAGGGGCATCGAGCACGGCCTTGAGATTGCGGTCAAAGCAGGCTTTGTCCTGCGCGAAGATACAGTAGGTGCGCGCGTAGAAATATTGCGTAATCAGCATTTTGCCTTCGGTGAGCTTGAGATTCTTTTCAAACGCTTCTTTAGATCGCGTGGGATTGCCCCCCATCATCTCGGCGCGCGCGCCGAAGTACACGCCTTCGAACAGCCAGGCGCCGGCAAAATAATAGGCTTCGTCCCAAGCCTTGACCTGCGCCATCATCAATTCAATTTTGGGCAGTTCGGAGAGTCCTTCGGTATCTTCACGATCAACATTGATTGAAGATCCCCACGCAAACGCATACCAGAATACCGGGGCGATGTCATCTTTATCGAGTTTTGCCAGTTTATCTTTCAGCTGTTGTTCAGAAACCTCGGCAAGACTTTTCACATCGAGCTTATGCAGCAGCACCTTGCCGGCGAAATCGCGTGCCCGCAGATAGAGCGCCTTGGCACGCAACTTCTGTCTGTTATATTCGGTATCTTTCTTCGCTGCTTCAGCCTCTTCCATCTTGTCTTCTGCAAAAGACAGCGTATAGGCAGAATAAATTTCTGCAATCAGTAGATTGAGTTCGTCATTATTCGGGTCATGCACCTGCATTGCCTCGAGCAATTTCAGGTTCGCCGCGATGGATGTTTCAGCGAGTTCGAGATCGGTTTCTTGCTCGAACACTTTGCGGCTCTCGGTAAAAAAACCCGTTGCCTGACGCACGGCCATCTTTTTCAGCGAACACGCCGTGACGCTCAGCAGCATCACGATGACCGCCGCGGACTTAAGTCCGCGGCTAATGCTAAGGCGACAAATATTGTCTAACATGCCCACCCACCCAATTTAGCACAAATGAGCTCAGGCATGGATATGCCAAGCACACTTAGCCCCGGACTTAAGTCCGGGGAGGGTGTCAAAAAAGCGTCCATTAATAGACTTCCTCGACGATGCGGTGGCCTATCGATTCATAATAGTTGGCGCCCTTACCGTGGTGCTCAGCGAGCGTGTTGATGGCGTTGCGTACACCCTCTTCCATGCCTTTGAGACCGCACATATAGATAATGGCGCGTTCGTCACTGATCACCGGCCACAATTTACCCGGATGGTCGTGTTTGATATCGCCGACATAGTAGCGCCCACCAGCCTTGTTTTTCATTTCGCGGCTCAATGCCTGAAAGTAAAAGAAGTTGGAGTGCTGGTATGCACGAAACTCTTCATCGTACAGCAACTCGGCGCGCGTTTTCACACCGAAGAGCAGAAACACCGGAGAGTGAAAATTCGGTGTGTGCTTAAACAGGCGTTGCAAAAAGCCGCGGAACGGTGCGATGCCTGTACCTGTGGCAATAAAGATGTAAGGTCTGTGTATTTCTGATTCCACCGGCAGCAGAAACTTGCGCCCGGCTGGCCCGGTGAGCGTCACTTCGTCGCCGGGTTTGCTGTCGCAGAGAAAATTCGATGCGACGCCACGGTATACCTGGCCAGTCGCTTCGTCTTTCGTGATCGCACGTTTCACGCACAGCGTCAGGTTTTCACTGTGCGGCATACGCGAAGCCAACGAGGCAATCGAATACAGGCGCACCGCATGCGGATTACCCTTTTCATTGAGGCCCGGTGGTATGACGCCCACGCTTTGCCCGTCGAGATAATTCATCTCTTTGGCGTCGAGCACGATGTGCCGCACGTCGTTTTCGTCGCCGTCGCGGAAAAGAATGCGGTTCTCGAGTACCTTCGCCTTGAGGGTGTTGGCTTTTTTGTAAGTGTTAACTTCGACCGTTGGTCGCGCGAACTCCTGAACTTCTGTTTCAGCCACTTGGGGTGGGTCCTTATGAACCATGCGCGCACCCGGGCCCGCACGAGTGAGCGGATTTTGCCGGTGTGCTGGCTGCTTCGCCCGAAGTCGCTGTCGATGAGGAAGAAGATTCGGTTTTCGTGGTGGTCTTTTCGGCCGTTGCCGTGCCGCCTGAGCCGCCTTTTTTATAATCGTTTACGTAGAAGCCCGAACCCTTAAAAACGATGCCCGCGCCGAGACTGATCTGCCGCGCGGTATTTATGGACTGGCATTCGGGGCAGCTTACCTGCGGTGTTTCGTTCATGCCGTGGAATTTTTCAAAAATGCGGCCACAGTCGGCACATTTATAGTCATATGTTGGCATGGGGGTAATATACAAAAAAAATTCA
>JAEUSA010000224.1 GCA_016788945.1 Leptospiraceae bacterium | reverse complement strand
GCTGGCATCTCGCTCGTACCACTGGGCAAACGTTATGGGGTTAACCTGCTCCCGATGTTCTCCGGTGCGCTACTTCTCGCTGCGGTACCATTCGCACTGGGGCTGAAAGCCCGCGACACAGAAACCACGGGTGCCGGGCATGCAGACACGGGCACGAGTTCACAATGGAATCTCAGGCATCCGTACGTCAAGGTGCTATGCCTGTTGCTGATTCCGGCAACCATTGCGGCAACACTGATCGATTATCAGTTCAAGGTGGTTGCCGCCGCGGCGATACCCGATGGCGCCAAGCTCACCGCGTTCTTTGGCCGATACTACGCGGTATCTAACGGACTCACTCTGGTTTTCCAGATTTTCCTGACCTCGTTTTTTCTCACGCGCTTCGGCCTGTTGTTTTCGCTGATTTTCTTACCAGGCCTGCTTTTGCTGACTGCATTGCCCGTACCTTTTCTCGCGTCTGTTGTCGGCGCACAGGCGCTGCCGTTGCTCGTCGCGCTCAGCTTTGCCGGCAGGCTCACCGACCAGACAGTCAAATTCACCATCTACCAGTCGGCGTTCCAGCTATTATGGCTGCCGGTTCCTCCGCTGCACAAGCCCAATCTGAAAATGTCTGTCGAGGGTGTTGTCAAGAACGGCGTCGGCGGTATCGCAGGTCTCATGATCGCAGCTTCCGCTGCCCTCTTCCCTCCCTCGGGACACACGCTCTACAATCTGCAGACGATGATATCGGTGATTATTCTCGCGAGTCTCGCCGTGTGGTGTTACGGCGCGTATGCTTCGCGCAAAGGGTACCGGGCATATCTCGTTCAATCTCTTGAAAACCGCATCATCGACTTCTCTGAAGAATCTATCGAAATTAATTCGCCCGAAATACGCGAGACAGTGCGCCGCGCGCTACTGAGTGAAGAGGAAGGCGCAGTCGCTTTCGCTCTCGACATTCTGTCGAACCAGTCGCTCGAAGGTTGGGAAAGCGATCTGCAATACGTCTTTATCCGCGCCTCACCCCTCGTGCAAGAGCGCATTCTCGAGATGGCGCTGAGACAAGATAACCTGCTCGACAAAGATTATGTGCTCGCACTCGCATCGGGCGACGGCGAGCACCGTTTATTTGCCCGCGTCATCGCAGCGCGCCGGCAATACCCCGAACTGGCGGGCATTATGGCGATGACACCACCTGAAGACGCACCGGCGGCTATGATAGCCCTGTGCTGCCGCGCATTGGTTGCCGACCCTCTCGGTGCACTGCGCCGGGAGTTCAATACTTTTCTTACCAGCAAGATTGCCGAGCAGCGGCGAGCAGCCCTCAAGGCTGCGGTGTTTTTTCCCGATCTGGCCGACATTTTTGCGGTTCAGGCAAACCTCGAACACCGTGAGAGCGATATCCGTCGCAGTGCATTGGATATCACACGCAGCGGCGGCAAACAAATTCTCGTGCGCGATGTGATACTCAATCTCGCCGACGCGAAGACCTTTTCTGCCGCCCGCGCGACGCTCGCGACTTTTAATCCGATTGTCGTTCATAACGAACTCGAATCAGATGAGTATTTCACGCCCGAAAACCGTGACCTGACGCACGGCATTTTTCGTTATCTCGCTTCGGCGCCGTCGCCAGAATCGCTGCAGATTTTGCTGCGACGTATGCGCGTAAGCGATCCGCGGTTGTTCTCTTCGGCCAATAAATCGATCACTGCCATCGTCGCCGAAACCGGTCGCACTCCACAGATACGCGCATTACTGGAAGAACGGGTCGAAGAGGCTTGCGCCTACTTCTGTGCTGCGCTGAGAATTTGCGAATCAAAGAATACGTTTGCCGGCGAACCGGGATTAGTCAAAGAATGGCTCGAGATCGCGATGGCGCGCTGGGTTATCGGCGCTTGCCGGCTGGCGACGGCAGGGCATGGCCTCAAAAATCTCGAGGCACGCTTTGAAGGCCGCCATTTACGTTCCACAAAACGCAGCGAGTTTCTCGAACTGGTCGAAAACTCGGCCAGCGCGCGCAGCAAAACGCTGCTGTTGGCGATTTTAGACAGCAAGACGGATGCAGAAGCGCTCATGCGTTTGCAGTCGTTGCTCGGCCGGGCGCCCGAGGTGGTACACGAATGGCTGGCGTCGGGAGATGATTGGCCGGTCACCATGGCCGTTCTGATCATTCTCGGTTCGAGCGCAGATGGCAACAAACGCTGGTCGCTGCTCTCGCGACAACAGTTGCCAGCACTGGCCGGTGAAACGATGCTGCGAAAAATCGCGGCGCAGGCTGAATATTGGCAAAAGCAGCTGCCAAAAGATGAACTCCTGACACTTAAGCAAAAACTCAAAAATGAGGTGGATCTGACTATGTACCCTACACTGGAAAAAATTCTTCTGCTCAAATCGGTCGGCATGTTCAGCGATATCTCGGGAGAAGACATCTCGCGCCTGATACAAATTTCGCGCGAAGTCGATATGCCGGCGGGTAAACAAATATTCAGCACCGGTGACGAAGGCCATGAACTATTTATTCTATTGTCGGGGCAGATCAGAATTCATCGCGACGGCCGCGATCTCGCGACGCTGAAACGCGGTGACTTTTTGGGTGAAATGGCGCTGCTCGATAACGAACCGCGCTCTGCCGATGCGACGACGCTCACCGACTGCAAATTACTGAGCATCGGCCAGCAGGATTTTTTCGATGTGCTCTCGGGGCGCCCGGAGATTCTGCGCGGTATTCTCAAATTGCTATCGGGCAGGCTGCGCAAAGCCAACGAAGCCGAAAAAGCGGCGGCTGCAGCGAAAGCACCGGCAACGGTTTGACGGCGCGTCTGCGCGCGCGAATATCCGTTGCTTGATCGACCATAGCAGACTAATCTTATGCGCAGCGCTGTGCATTTCTCCCGGCATTCTGGCCACAGAAAAGACACAAACCTCCGAAACCGCTGCAAAAACTTTTTTCGCTGAAGGCTGGGCCGGCAAAACCGGTTTTGGTTACGCTTTGAATTATCCGAGGTACCAATCGGGTATCTTCCAGTTTGCCGAGGTAGGTCTCGAGACCGAAAGACACCGGTTTATGGCGAGCAGCGAGATGAGTGGAATATTCGAAGCCGGAAATATCAAACAGTCAAACGGTGTACTCAATGCTGGCTACGACATTACTTGGGACCGCTGGCGATTGTTTGCCTTTACCAACTATGAGTTTGGTGTCATCGTCGGCCTCGAAAGCAACGCCGTGCTCGGTGCGGGTGCGCGTTATACGCTGATCAAGTTAGAACGCGTACATTTCGATATCAGCGCGGCACCCATTTACGACAGGGCTGCGTATGCGGACGGCACGTCTTACGAAGCGCTTTCCGCGTCATTGCGTGGTCGTATCAAAGTATTCTTTACAGAACATGATTCCGTGTTCTTCTCATGGTTCTTTATTCGTGGTCTTGATAACCAGGTCAACCAATGGCACGCCGCAGACCTCATCAACAGCCTGCAGCTTTCCCGCAAGGTCTCGCTCAGACTCGGTTACCGTTGGCGCTACGATGTTTTTACCGAAAATTCATCGGGGCTTGCTTATCTAATTGCCGTTTTTAGCTTCTTATAACAGTTTTCGGCCTGTCGAAAAAAACAAAACTGGCGGATGTATTTTCGTTCTGCTTTTTGTCTGCTCGCCATCGCAGCTTTTGCTGCACTAACCCCGGCTGTCGCTGGAGAGCGCCAGCCCAACGAATTGGGTAAAATACCGATTCTCACCTACCACAAGATCTCCGACGAAGATAGCGAATACACGCGCAAACGCGAGAACTTTGCCGCCGACCTGCTACAACTTAAAAAACTCGGGTTTTCACCGGTCACTCTCGCCGAATTGCGCAGCGGCAAGATCACTACCCCGCGCGGAAAAATTCCGGTACTGATCACTTTTGACGACTCTTCAGAATCTCAGTTCAAATACGAAGACAACGGTAAGCTCACCCCCGGTTGTGGCGTCGAGATCATGGCACGCTTTCAGCAGGCAAACCCCGAATATCCGTTACGCGGGGTTTTTTTCGTATTGCCCAAGGCGCAGTATCCCAACAATTTTTTTGGCCAGACTGACAAGATTGGCGTAAAGCTCCGTTACCTGACCGAAAACGGATTTGAGATAGGCTCGCACACGTTGTGGCATGCGAACCTGAAAAAATACCGCAACAAGATTGAAGAACAGCTTGGCCTTGCCACGGCCGAAATACAGAAATATCTGAAAGGTTACGCTGTTTACGCGTTTGCCCTGCCCTATGGCATTTTTCCGCCAAAAGCCGACGAACCACGCCTGCGCGCCGGAAAATACAAGGGCAAGGCCTACCGGCACGATATGATTTTCGATTATTCAAACGGCCTCAGCTTTTCTGTGTACGACAAGAAATTCGACACGTACCGCATCCGCCGCCTGCATGGAAACGAAAAGTCGATGCACAAGCTGTTCAAGCAAGTACGTGAAAAGCCTGAAATATTCTTTGTCAGCGATGGCAATGCCGATACCGTAACGGTGCGCAAAGCAGAGGCCGGTAACGTACGCCTGCGCGCAGGCCAAAAACTCATTACTTATTAGCAGCCCATTGCGTCGGCTGCTGCGCCCGCAAAAAGGCTTGTCGCAGAGATCGGACAAGCATGCAGGTACCGAACGCATGTTTACCCCGTTGTTTCGCGCCTTGTGGGCGGCTCTGCTCATCACTTCAGCCGTTTTCAGCCTGGATGAATATGAAGAACG
>JAEUSA010000114.1 GCA_016788945.1 Leptospiraceae bacterium | reverse complement strand
GACCATACCCGTCACGAGCAAGATGACAAGAGAAATACCCGGTATTGCTGTGAGCTCCTTCTTCGTACCAAAAAACTGTAGCTGGTGCAGTTTCATCACCCAAAAATGGAATGCACGCGCATCGTCGCTTTCTTCGACAATCGCGGCCGAGTGGCGGTCGATATAAATCTCCGGGTTGCCTGGTGCAGCAAAGCGCACCCGGTAAACCGAAGATATGGTCTTGCCGCTGCGATGGCGGTAATTGTCGACGATGGCAGCATCTTTGATCGGTGGATTTCCCACGACATACTCAGCGGCTACCGCAGCTGCCATTTGCTCAGTCAGCGGGCTGAGCTTTTCGCCCGAAATGGCATCGATGAGTTGCGAATGCATCGCCTTGCCCTCGCGCCGCAGTATTTCATAGATAAGCTTGCCGCCTTCGGCGCGCAGCGTTACCGTTTCAGCCGGGCCTGATTTTACAGCGGTCTCTGTAAGACCAATTGCATCTTGCGGCGTGAGCCGGGCGGTGGATAATCCCGGTGCAACCTGGATGCTTTTCTTCTTTAAGTAACCTTCTTTGAAATATAGGTGCGGCGCATACGCCCACAGAATGCCCGTCACCGCCGTGACTATCAGTAAACCGGCCGCGAAAACCGCGACGCGGCGGTGCCATACATTTGCCCTCATTGTCTCACAAAAGTGTACGTCGCCCGGTGGCGCACCGATTCGTATGCTTTGCCCCCAAACCTGCCCGGTGTTTTGTCGGTGTGTATCACCTCCAGAACATACTGGCCCAGCCATGGCGTTTCTATCTTCACTTTGCCAACATCGTCGGTTTTGTATTCTTTTGCCCAAGTATTGGGGGCATACACCATAAGCTTTTCATTTTTGAGTCCCTCGCCGTTGAAGCAAACTTGGAATACATTAACACCGCCGGCGACCGGCACGATGTCGAGTGTCTGCGCGGGCCTGACTTGGACTTTTGTCGACAACGCACCGTGGCGTGCATAGTACATCGGTTTCACCATACCCCAGTTGTACTTCTTCATGTCGGCGACGGGTACGTCGAGGCTCTGCGCCAGCACAAAATCGGTTTGGCCGGTCTCGGCCTTAAAGAAATCTGCTGTTTTCGCGTTTTTTATTTCTTTGCTTTGGCCACCTTTATCTACAGTGAAGATCCGCAGCCCCTTAATCTTGTCGAGCTTGCCGGGCGACTTTTCACGTTCGCCGTCCTGGATCTCGCCGTAATAGACGCGCGAGGTTGAGCCATCGCGCTCGATCCATATATAATGCGCTGATACCGTTTGGGTAAAGAGCAGAGCGCTCAGCAGCATAAGTAGCTTATTTTTCATGTATGGTTCTCCTGTCTTCTTGTCCTTAATTGCAGTGTAGAACTCCCCTCCCCTTATCAAGGGGAGGGGCCGGGGGTGGGGTTTCACAATCTCGCTTTCGCAGAAATCGTAAAGTTGAAGGGTTCGCCCGGCAGTGCACCTGAGAACGTCGGCGTCGCAAAATAAACTTCGTTCGTGAGGTTGCGAAAGTTCGCCTGCAATTGCCAGTTCTGCCGCTTATAGAAAAGGACTGCATCGGCAACGATGTAACCGGGGACGCGCAAAAGGTTCAGCGCATCGACGTATAAACCCGACTTCACCGTCGGGCCGCCGCCGAAACCGAGGCCTTTGAGAATGCCTGACTGCAGCTCGTACGTGATCCAGAAATTGCCGGTGTATTCGGGCACGTACTGCGGCGCTTTACCTTCTGTATTCACGCCCGACACGCGTTCGGTCGATTTGATGCTGGCATCATAGAATGCGCTCGAAAGCGTAAGCCACAAACCCTTGAGCGGATTTCCCATGATATCGAGCTC
>JAEUSA010000156.1 GCA_016788945.1 Leptospiraceae bacterium | reverse complement strand
CTTACCGAATGCGCCGGCAATAAAGCTCAGCGTCGCACCTTGAATCAGGCTTTTAGCAAGATACATACACACGTGCCTCGCCAGAGCGACTTGTTCCGTACGGTTGGCGCTCACAATCAATGCTTCATCGACGTGTAACGTCCGTGATACCACGCGCAGAATATCCTGTATGGTAACCTGGTGGATGCCGTTTTCTTGCGGCAGGGCCTTCAGTGACATTTTCGCCATCTGCAGATCGATAGGGCGTTTTTCGTGCTCCGAGGTGAATTGAAGAATACTGAGAGCGGCCTCCATCGGCCGCACCTGTGAAGTAAAGCGCGTGGCAAGGTATTTCAGTACGTCATGGCCAATTTCCATACGCGATTCCTGCGCTTTGGTCGTGAGAATTGCCATACGTGTTTCAAAATTCGGCGACTTCACATCGACGATCAGGCCCTGCTGAAAACGACTCTGCAGGCGATCGTGCAGCTGCGGCAGTGCCTGAGGAGGGCGGTCGGCTGAAATAACGATCTGCTTCTTGTTCTGATAAAAATAGTTAAACGTATGGAAAATTTCTTCTTGGGTAAAATCCGCATTCTTGCTGATAAACTGCACATCATCGAGTAGAAATACGTCGACGCTGCGGTAGCGGGTTCTGAAGTACGAAAGATTTTTGTCTTTCATCGCTTCGATCAGATCGCTCTGGAAAATTTCCGACGGGCAATACTTTACTTTAAGCCACGGATATTTCGTTTGTACGTGGTTGCCGATGGCCATCATCAGGTGGGTTTTGCCGAGGCCGACGCCGCCATAAATATAGAGCGGGTTATGGTAATCGTTGGGTTTTTCAGCGGCGCCGAGTGCGGCTGAATACGCATGCTCATTCGATGGCCCCTTGATAAAACGATCAAACGTATAGTGCGGATTCAGATCGATACGGTTGGGATATGCCGTTTCGGAGCGCTGGTTCTTCGCAGCGGCGGGGCGATCTGGTTTGCTGACCGGCGCCGCCGTTGTTGTTTTGAACAGTATTTCGCCGTGAAAGCCAAGTTTCTGCGCTTCGTCGGCAATTTGCCTTCTGTACTGGCCCTGTAGGTGTCGTTCAATCTCTGCGTTACTGCAATAGAGGACAAGATTTTCTCCTTCAATGGCCGCGTTGACATCGGCGAAAAAAACCGAAAATACCTGAGAAGGTATTTTTTTCCGTAATTGCTCCTTAAGGGTCAGCCAAACGAGATTCAGCGAGCCGGCCATCTCTGCACTGTTTTGTGCGGTTAAAGTATCGGAAAAATGCATATGGGGAATTCCCTGAATTCAATCCAGAAATTCAAGTACAGCGCGTGGCGATTAGGCGTGAAACGCGGTGTTTTTCTGCGGGATTGATGTGAATTTTTGAAACAAGTATTATGTCACATTATTGTTCCGCGAAAGCGCACCCTAATGCATTAGGTGGGCAGCTGTTCGAGAATCAGAATCGCTTCAAAGTTTTCGAAGATGAAACGTCGTGTGGTCTTTTGTGAGTTCTCTTCAAACCGCACGGGGTAACCATCGCCCTTATATGCACTCGGCAGAGAAAAATCATAACGGTCCTGAGAGTTGCGCTGCGCAGAGCCGACAATAATGTTCAGCAGTTCGCCGGCAGTATCCATCAGCATGCGGTCTTCGTCAGAATTTGGAATCTGCAGTTTTTCCATCGCCAGTTTGATTCCCGGGTCAGAAATATTCAGCCAGAGAGTGCCTGCCACATCGCCCGACAGGTCGATTTTTGCCGTCACATGCTGGAATTTTTCCGGCGGTGCGGGTATGAGCTCGCTCGTCAGGTCTTTCAGGCCGATAAAATCGGCGAAGACATGCCGAAGCGCCGCCGAGAATATTTCAAAATCCAGCATGCCTGAAGAACATCCCGATTTGATCCCACAGCGCGGGGCCGCGGATTGGCTTTTCTACATAACTATTCACCCCGGCGGCGGCGGCCTGCAGTATTTTTTCACTGTCGGTGACCGAAGTGATCATGACAATGGGTACTTTGCTGCCGTTCATGCGTATTTCGCGTACGAATTCCACGCCGTCGAGAACCGGCATATTCCAATCAAGAAAGATGAGATCTATTTTTTTATCCTGAAATATGTCCATGGCGTCTTTGCCGTTCGCCGCGTGGTGAAAGCCGATCTGCGCCGCAGCTTCTTTCAGGTTATCAACAATAACCTGCTCCACAATGGTGCGCATCAGTTCTGAATCATCGACAATAAGAATCTGCATGCGCTATTCCGGAAGCTGTATTGTGAAGGTCGTCAATCCGCCAAAGGCCGAAACAGTCGCTTTGCCGCCCAACTTATGGATCGTTGCCATGATGTATTCCATACCGAGTCCGCGACCAGATTCGAGCGTTATGGATTTCTTTGGTGCCGTCAATCTCTTTTGGAGCAGGGTTTCCAGAGACACCGTTTCTCCGTCGGCAAGCGTGCTGAAGCCTTTGCCGTCTTCGCTGTAGGTTACGGTAATTTCGTTATTGCGGCGTTCGGAGCCGATTTTGATGATGAGGTCGGGCCCCCGGCCGCGCTCGAGGCGCTCGCTGGTCGATTCGATGCCGTGCGCAAACGTATTGCGCAACAGCTGCACCAGCGTATTGTGCAGCAGATGCAGGGCGGTTTCGGTGCCCGCTGCAAAATCGACGATCGCCTCGGCGGGCACCTCTTTCTCGGCCGCTTTCTGCTCGATCTGGCTGATCCAGAACCGGCGCAATTGCCGTATTTCGGTCAGCGGATCATCGGGTGCGGGGGCGACCAGTTTACGTATCCGCGTGATGAGTTTATCGCGATCGATGATCAGGCGTTCGGAATCATTGATACAGCGTGAAATGACATGCCGCAGGTACCGCTCGTCCTGCGCTCCACCGGCGGTTTTTGCCTGCAGGTAGGTTTCGAGTTCGTGCAACAGTCCCGAAAGACCCGAAAAACCAAGTTGCAGTGCATTGCCCTTGAGCGCATGTACCTGCCGCGAAAAGTCGGAAAAATCACTGCCTGGCGCAGCATCGAATCCCGATATTAGCGCCTTGCCCTGTTTCAAATAAGCTTTTTGTTGTTCGATAAAATTTTCGAGAATGCGCGGGGGTACCTGTACAAGGTTGAGCAAAAGATCAAATTCATCACGTTTATCGGCTTCGGCAAGATGGATTTTTTCGCGCAATGAATAGTTGAGCGTGTCATCGACAATGCTCACGAGAAGGCGCGAAAAGGCTTGGTCGCCTGCGGTGTTCAACGGTCTGAACGTGAAGCGCAGATGCCGTATTTCTCCGTTGGCGTTGGTATAGGCGATTTCGCGTAGCGGATTGGCCTTATCGAGCATTTGCCTGCTGATGTTCTGGCCCGAAAAAGATACTTCGAGAAATTTATCTACCGAAGCCGCGAGTTTTTCGTCAGAGAATAGAGAACTGAACTTGCGCTGGGCAATTTCTGTGACGCCGAAAATGGACAGCGTTTGCCGCGAATATTCCCCCTGTATGGTTCCCATGGCATCGACGGTGAGCAAGCCCTGTTCGAGGGCATCAAGAATTCCGGAAATTTCTCCCGTGCGCGTCGCGATGCGCTTTTCCATGTTGGTCGAATATTCGCCCAATTCATGCGCCATCAGGTTGATCGCGTAGGCAAGGTCGGCAAGTTCATCGGTATACTTTGTCTCGATGCGTACGGAAAAATCCCTTTGGCCGATGCGTATCGCCGCCTGCTGTATCGTATCGAGCGGCTTCAGCAAAAAACGGCTGGTCACCGACGCGGCCGCAATCGAAAATAGCAGTACGCCGATGATGATGTAATATCCCGTTACTTTGAGGCCAAACAGCGCATCGAATTCACTCGCGGCCGAAAAGTCGACGATCAGAATGGCAACCGTGATGCCTTTTGCATTCTTAATCGGTGTATAACCCGTGATATAGGCACCCGAATATTCTTTGCGGTAGCCGCTGCCGACGGCCATTTCACCGGCGAGGGCTGCGGTAATTCCCGCTTGCCCGCGACCATTGAACACGTCACCAATGTGATAGATCGTCTCTTCAGGGTCGATGCGGTTATTGCTGTTACGATCGATCTCTTCGAATTCATCGGCGCATAAGACGCGCAGAAATTCCGGTGCGACCTGATGCATTTTGACACCGGCGATCCATACACGGTGTATCAGCGGCCGGCTGCCATTGCCCGACGAGACTGCGGGCAGCGTCGATTCGTGTACCGGCGTATGGCCCGATGAATAGCGCAGCCGTCGTAATTTTTGCACCAGCAGCTGAAAGCTGGTCTTGCGCAGAATGGCATTTTTTTCATCATCGGCGAGCGCGCGAAGAGACGGGCCGTTCGCACCGGGCAGAGTATTCGAGCGCGCGGCGGCATTGAGATCGGCGTCAAGTTTTGTGAGCAGTTTGATATCCTGCTCGGTGAAGAGAGAAGCGCCTATTTTGCCATAATCTTTCACGCGGTTCGTCATCTGCGACCAGATGCGCTTCGAAGCGATCTGGTAATAATAGGCAAGGCCCGTGAGTGTGGCACCCACCGCGACCAAGAAGATCGCCGCGGTCAGGCGAAAGCGAAAATTGAGCAGGTTTCTAAGCATTGCCCAAGCGCCTGAGCACCTGTGCATGCAGTAAAGGCGATGCCGCAACGAGCGATTTCGCCGACACGGCGTCGCCACCGGCAAAATCGGTGACGACTCCACCGGCACCGCGTACCACCGGCACGACTGCCATGATATCCCATGGGTTCATGACAGGGTCGATCATGATGTCGGCGTACCCCGTCGCCATCAGTGCATATCCGTAACCATCGGCCCAAGTGCGCCAGAATTTGACATCGGCTGCGAGAGCGTTAAATGCGGCGCTCGGATGGTGTTCGCTGACATGGCGCGCATCGGTGACGAGCATCGTCGCGTCGGCGAGCGATTTGGTCTCGCGGATGCGTGTCGGTTTGCCGTTAAAAAAACATTCGTTGTTGTTACCCCACACCAGCTCGTCGAGAATCGGCTGGTAGATTGCGCCGCACACCGGCTTTCCCTGTTGCATCAGCGCGACGAGCGTCGTGAACAGCGGTACACCCGAGATAAAACTTTTTGTACCATCAATGGGATCTAATACCCAGACAAATTCTGCATCGGTGTTGGTATTGCCGTGCTCCTCACCGATAATTCCATGCGCCGGAAATTTGCCGGCGATCAGTTCGCGCAATTTTGCCTCGATTTCGAGGTCTGCTGCGGTCACGGGGGAGGCGTCTGATTTGCTGACCATGCCAATCTGATCAAGCGGCTTTTTGAAGTAGCGGCGCGACACCTCTTTGCTGATTGCGGTCGCCTCACCAATCAGCGATAAAAACATTTCTTGTGCGGTTGTCATCTCAGGCTCCCAGCGGTTCAATTTCCGATGCCTTTATGCCCGGCATCGTATGCGGCATCATTTCACGGTCGTAGTAAAGCAGGTCATAGCTACCATCGGCATTGATGGTTTTGATTTCTGCCGGGGCGCCCGGCATGATGATGACGCCTTCGAAAATATGCGGAGGCTTGTTGATCTTGACCTTGTCACCGGTAGCGAATGCTGCCATGGGAGATTATGCAAAGCCGAAATAATCAGTAAAGGGAAGTTAGACCGTCGCGTTCGTATGGCACGGTCACAGGACCAAACCGCGTTTTGAGATTCAGGTCGAATTTCATGAAGTATTTGATTTGCCCCGATTTGATCATATCAACGACGCTGCGTTTGAGGCCGAGTAATTTGACGGTAATCGGCAGCGCCACCGACATTGATTTATCTTGTGCCAGTGATCGTTGCACGCTGATTTCAGACGCCGAAATCAGATTATCCTGCAGCGAAAATTCATAGCGGAACTTTTCAATATCGAGTTCGAGGTCATGGTTATTGGAGACCTTAATATGTACCATCAGCGTCGCCGAAGTCACAGAAAATTCGCCGAGTGCGATCTTTTCCAGATCGAAGCGCGGGCGATCAGGCACTGGTATCTCGCCTTTTTCGGCGATATCAAACGACAGATCGCCGATCGGCGTATCGAGCACGACTTTCCCCTGAAAGGCGAACGGTAGAGATTTTTTACTCAACGCCCCTGCGATACCGCTTTTTAATCCTGCATAGCTGATCGATACAGGCAGCGGAATGAGGCTCGTGTCGTTGGAGAGAATTTTCGTTTTATCGGCTTTGGTGCCTTTGAGCAGGCGCTCGCCTTCAACATCGAATGCGTATTCGATGCGGTTCAGCGTTGCACCCACCGAGTTCGGGTTGTGAATTTTGACGTGCACGATCAGGTCGACCCCGGTAAGATCGACTTTACTGAACTCAACCTTGGCGACGCCGACCTGCGGCGGATCAAAAATTTTTTTTGCCAGAGACGCGCACTGCAGCGTCAGCGGAAATACCGCAACAAGCAGCGTGAGCCGCGCATACCTGCGCGCGTGCATTACATTAACCCCAGCTGCAGTTTGGCTTCGTCAGACATCATGCCGGTGTGAAACGGCGGATCCCATATGAGTTCGATTTTCACTTCTTTAACACCCTCTACCGATTCTGCCTTCTGCTGAATTTCCGATGGCAGTGATTCGATCGAGGGACAATTTGGCGAAGTCAGTGTCATGTCAATTCGCACACTCATGTCGTCGGCAATGTCGATGCCGTAGATGAGTCCGAGGTCATAGACGTTCACCGGAATTTCCGGGTCAAAACAGGTGCGCAGTTGCGCGATGATTCTTTCGCGCAGTTCGTCTTTCGCCGAAAGTTCAGATGTCATTCGTCACCCGCCAGGCCGAAAAATGCCGCCGTACCTTCAGGTAGAGCCGCGACGAACTGGCTCTGCGAAGATTCGATGAGTATTTTTTCCGCCATTGCGGCATTCATACCGCGCGCCATCAGATAACGTTTGGCGTGTTCGTCGATAAAACCCACCGTCGAGCCGTGGGTACAGCGCACATCATCGTGCAAAATATTCAGAAACGGCTGCGCGCTGATACGTGCGCCCGCAGAAAGCGCGGTGCCGCGATGCAGCTGGTGCGCCGCTGATTCGCCGGCACCCGGCAGAACGGTAATACGTCCTGTAAAGGTGACCGCGGCTTCGTCGGCTGCGTACGAATAAAATTTCTGATCGGTATGGTTTTTGCCCTCAATATGTTTTACGTGCATAGTGAGGTGTGCTTCTTCGTGGCCTTTGACGCGCGTGAGGCCGAAGAACTGCGCATCGACACCTTCGGCGACTTCGGCGTTGACCTCAAGGTCGGCGTCGCTTGTTATGCCGCTGAAAAAAGAAAACCGGCTGTTTTTTTTCAGTTGGATATCACACCGTACTTCGGCGCGGCTGTTGTCGACGGCGACAAATAACGCTGCGCCGCAATTTTCGGTATTCATGAACTCGAGCGAAAGTTTTTCTGGGTTTTGGCCACCCGCGCGAACAAACAGACGCAGATTTTGTGCGGCGTTGCTGCATTTCAACTGACGGATGGCAGATAAACCGCTGCCGCCGAGTTCGAGAAACACCGGTTCAGAGGTCGCTGCAACGCCGATCGTCAGGGTGTCGCCTTGCTGTGCCGTCGAAACAACTTTACGCGCAGCAGCAGACAGTGTCGCCGCATTGGCAAAAACTTGTTCCGTGATGTCTGTGGCGGTTAACGGCATTCAATCGTACCCGCGGCTCTCGATACGGTGCACGAGTTCCATGCCGCCCGATTCTATAATCCGACCGCCGGAAAGGATATGCACTTTAGTCGGCGTGATGTATTTTAGAATGCGCGAATAGTGCGTGATGACCACCATCGCGCGCTGAGCACCTTCTGCTGCTTGCATATTGACCATCGCTTCTTTGGCGACAAGCTCAAGAGCATCGACATCAAGCCCCGAATCGATTTCGTCGAGTACCATGACAGAAGGCGAGAGCATTGTCATCTGTAATATTTCGTTTTTCTTTTTTTCTCCACCCGAAAAGCCCTCGTTCAATGAACGTTTTACCATCTCACTCTTCATTTCGAGGCGCGCCATAACGGCTTTGGCTTTGGTGAGAAAGTCACCGGCAGAAAGTTCACTCTCACCGCGGGCCTTGCGCACGGTATTGACCGCTGTGCGCAGAAACTGCATGTTATTCACTCCGGGAATTTCCGGCGGATACTGAAAAGCGACAAAAACTCCTGCGCGCGCACGTTCTTCGATCGGCATCGCCAGCAGGTCGCGGCCTGCCATTTGCACGCTG
The DNA here is from genome assembly GCA_016788945.1 of Leptospiraceae bacterium. GTDB lineage: Bacteria > Spirochaetota > Leptospiria > Turneriellales > Turneriellaceae > Turneriella. The sequence continues at coordinate 13,220 of JAEUSA010000156.1, read as the reverse complement.
CCCTTCGTCACGGTGAAATCGCCGTTGCCCGCGAGCACGTGAGAGAGGGTGCTCTTACCCGAACCGTTGGGCCCCATGATCGCGTGTATTTCACCCGGCGCGATTTCGAGGTTGATCCCCCGGAGAATGTCTTTGTCACCCGTGCGTACGTGCAGGTCTTTAATGGAAAGTAATGGAGAACTCATAAATTTATCCGTTGGCGTCTTCAAGACTGATTTCGAGCAACTTTTGCGCTTCGACGGCAAATTCCATCGGCAGTTCGCGGAATACCTCTTTACAGAAGCCGTTGACTACCATGTGCACGGCATCTTCTTCGGTGAGACCGCGCTGCCGTAAAAAATAGAGCTGCGCATCGCTGACCTTGGATGTCGTTGCCTCGTGCTCGACCTGCGAGAGGCTGTTTTTTACTTCGATATAAGGGTAGGTGTGTGCCGCGGCATCGGTGCCAAGAATCAGGGAATCGCAGCGCGTGTAATTGCGTGCCGTGTCGGCTCCACCGCCAATACGCACGAGACCCCGGTATGTGTGTTTGCCATGCCCAGCAGAAATGCCCTTTGAAATGATTGTGCTGGTTGTGTTTTTTCCGAGATGAATCATCTTGGTGCCTGTATCGGCCTGCTGGTGGTTACCGGTAAATGCGACCGAGTAGAACTCGCCTTTGGAGTGATCGCCCTTGAGTACACAACTCGGATATTTCCAAGTAATCGCCGAACCCGTCTCGACCTGTGTCCACGAAATGCGCGAGGCCGTGCCTTTACACAGCCCGCGTTTGGTGACAAAATTGTAGATACCGCCTTTGCCGTCGGCGTCGCCGGGGTACCAGTTCTGTACTGTGGAATACTTGATATAGGCGTTATCGAGGGCGACCAGTTCGACGACCGCCGCGTGCAGCTGGTTTTCGTCGCGCTGCGGAGCCGTACAACCCTCGAGGTAGCTGACATAACTGTCGCGGTCGGCGACGATCAGCGTTCTTTCAAACTGGCCGGTATTGGCAGAGTTGATGCGGAAGTATGTGGAGAGTTCCATCGGGCAGCGCACGCCGGGTGGAATATAGACAAAAGATCCGTCGCTGAATACGGCGCTGTTAAGGGCGCTGAAAAAGTTGTCTTTGACCGGCACCACAGAACCGAGGTATTTTTGTACGAGTTCGGGATGTTCGCGGACAGCTTCAGAAAAAGAACAAAAAATGATACCGAGTTTCGCGAGAGTCTCGCGGTAGGTCGTCACCACAGAGACGCTGTCGAACACTGCGTCGACGGCTACAGGTGTTACGGGCCGGCTATTGATTTCGGTGCCCTCGACATTCGCGAGAAATTTTTGTTCGGTCAGCGGTATACCCAAGCGGCTAAACGTTTCGAGCAATTTTGGATCTGCTTCTTCGAGCGATTGCAGCTTTTTTTTCGGCCGTGAGAAGTAGCTGATTTTCTGGTAGTCGATTGCCGGGTAACTGACTTCTGCCCAGCGCGGCTCTTGCATGCTCTGCCATGCGGCGAAAGCTTTCAGCCGCCAGTCGAGCATAAACTGGGGTTCGTTTTTGAGAGCCGAAATCTTGCGGATGGTCTCTTCTGTCAGGCCGGCCGGCAGTGTTTCGGCCTCAATGTCCGTGACGAACCCGTACTTGTATTCGCCTTTGAGTTCGTCGACTGCGACGTTGGACATTATTTAAAAATATAATAAATTTACCGACATTTGCATATTAATTTTCAACGCCGCCGCGCGTTGCAAGAGCGCGCCCGATGGTTTTGGGACGCGCTGTTAATTCGTATACTGAACGTGCTGTTGGTTTAGGCGAATTCCCTCTTTAAAAGTGCGTTTTGACCAGTCGATATCTTCCCACGGGGTCTCCCGGTGGTTAATGCCGACTTCCGCATCGATTTCGCCAATGATAGAAAAATCGATGCGGTTTTCTGGTTTATAGAGGATAAACTTATTAAAAAAATATAACACATTGCGGTCGTGAAAGGCTGCGATAGCCGCGCGCAGATGTGTCTGTATGCGTTTACGATCATAGTAGAGATCGGGCCCGGCATTGGCGCTGCGCAGAATAATGCCGCCCTGTCTTGAGGCGAGAAAAAACTTCAGCGGTGTGGTGAAATCTTCCGGCTTCTGCATCAGCATCGCCACCTCGACAACCGGGAACGGCAACTGGCGACCGCTCTTACGGTATTGATCGATGTACATGGTCTTTTTGTTGCCGCGGTCGTTGATGTCGCTGGCGATGATCAGCAAATGCGGCTGTATCTTTTTATCTTCGTACAGGTCACGTACTGTTGCGGCCCCCTCGCCATAGAGAATCGCGCTACCGATATCGAGAAAGAGCCCGTCGGCAAATTGCTGCTGCAGATTGCCATGCGCTTCGCTCACCAGCTGGCCCGCAAATAAAGCGCGCAGAAACAGATTATGGTCATAGAGCCGGCGACGGCCCGAACGCTGCTCGACGGAGCTGTTGCCATATTTTTTCTTTTTGTATTTTTTTGCGCGTGCGGGGGTGCCGAAGCGTTCATGCTCCTCATCCATATGCGCATAAAACGCCTCGGCTTCATAGGGGTTAAGAATCGCGCGGCCGACAACGCGGGGTCGTGCTGGTTGTACTTTATCTTCCGTTTTGCCTTTTTCGGCAGGCGGATTGTCTCTGTTCTCGGGAACTTTTTCCGTTTTTGCCGGCGGCGCCGTTTGGGGTGCGGGCGCGGCATTTTCCGCTTTGATCGGGGCAGTCTTGCAAGCCAAAATCGTGAGACTCAGGAGAAAAAGAGAGCAGCGCGCCATTCACCCAACGAAGCGGGCAGCATAAGGCTTCAAGTGCATTTTACGTGACACAGCGCAAATACGGTATTTTCTGGGAGCAGTGCAGCATGAAGGAGCATTTATTAATGCCGAAGAAGATCTCGCAGCAATGTTCCTGCGCTTGACAGGTGTCGTGATCGTCGCGCGCAATACGCGAAACTACGGGGCCGAGATTGATTTGTTATGCCGCGATGACAGAACCAATGAATATCTGTTCTGCGAAGTAAAGCGACGCAGGCACGGTGCCTCTACCGGTTATCCGGTGCTGCCGCGTGCGCAGCAGCTCAGGCTCAAAGACGCCGCGCTGGGCCTGATCGCCGCGGCGGGAAAATTTCTTCCCGTGCGCATTTGTCTTGTTCTGGTTGATAAGCGTCTGAGAAGTGTCGAATTAATAACCGACGTGGTATAGGCGGCAAAAAGACCCTTAGGCTAACCTCAGCGTTTGTCGATGGCGACGTATTTCTGGTTCTTTTTTCCCGTATATACCGCGCGCGGACGGATGAGCTTGTTCTGCGCATATTGTTCAGAGATGTGCGCCAACAGACCGGCGGAGCGCGCCATAGCGAAGAGACAGGTGAAGATGTCAGCGCTCATGCCCATCAGGTAGAACGCGAGGCCCGAATAATAATCCACATTGGCATGCAGTTTTTTGCGCGCGAGCATTTCTTTTTCCAGCTCGGTTGCCGTTTCAAACACGGTGGTTTCTTTGTTTTTATCGGCAAGGCCTTTACAGAGAGCGCGCAGCACGGGAACGCGGGGATCTCCTTGTTTATACACGCGGTGGCCAAAGCCCATAATGATTTCTTTTTTCCTCAGCTTCTCGTCGAGGTAATCGCTGACGTTTTGCGGCTTGCCTATGGTCAGCAGCATTTCTACCGCCCGCTGGTTTGCACCACCGTGTAGATTACCCTGTAAAGTGCTGATCGCCGACACGATACACGAATAGGTGTCTGCCTGTGTTGCGGCCGTCGTGCGCGCGGCAAAAGTCGAAGCATTGAGTTCATGCTCGGCATAAAGAATCATTGTCGTTTCGAGCAGGCGCGCCGTTTCGTTGTCAGGCAGGCGGCCATAGAGGCACCGGAGAAAATTGGCCGCAATGCTGAGATCGGGGTTGGCTTCGACATTCGCTTTCGCCTGCCGGTGGCGCGCAATCGCTGCAACGATCTGCGGTATTTTTGCCAGCAGGCGAACAGATTTTCTGCGTACCGCAGGGGGAGAGTTGTCGAGAGCTTCGCTATCGTAGAGACCAAGCGAAGAAATTAAAGTTCTCAGTACCGCCATCGGATGCGCTTCTCTCGGCACGTGGTTGATATGCTCCACAATTTCACGCGGCAGCGCGTATTCCGCTTTGAGCGCCTGCTGAAACTCTTCGAGTTCTTTGGCCGACGGCAGCGCGTCATTCCACAGCAAATAGGCAACTTCTTCAAACGTCGATGCTGAGGCCAGATCGGTAACTTTATAACCGCGAAAACTCAGCAGGTCTTGCCTGATTTCACAGATCGCCGATTCAAGGACCTCGATGTCTTCGAGCCCCGCGTGATGGTCAGTCGACATGCTGCCGTTTGGCAGCCGGCTGTAGCATGGCAAGTCGAAAAAGTCTTGTCGTGCGCACGCCGATCGCCGCGATCAGGCATGATTTTGACACGCATTGTTTTCTGTATTCTGTGCGGCGCTATTTTCGGTGGTGCTTATTTTGCGGCTGAAGCCCCGCAGGAAAAACTGCACAAGCACAAGAAGGGAAAATTTTCGTTGCGTTATCCATCTGACTGGAAAGAGCAGGTAGATACCGACGGCGATGCACTTAAGGTCAGCTCGGCCGATGAAGCGGCATTTGTGCAGGTGAAGACCGATCAGGTTAAAAAGCCGCTGACTGCGTGTGAATACCTCGCGCGTATGGAAGCCACAGAGGCGACGCCTAAGGCAAATGTTCTGCCCGAAGATAAGCGCCGGCCGAAAGACGAAGAACTCGAGGCCGCCGGTGTGCGCGATGGCTGTATGGGCGCCTACCGGGTGAGCCGCCCCGAAGGGGATTATCTGCAGGGGGCAGGGGTGTATGTGAACGGCCGTAATGTGTGGGTAATCATCCAGAATCTGCGTGCTGCGTCGCGCGACAAATACGGCGCCGCAATCGGCGATATCGCGCGGTCTTTTGCCGTAAAGTAGGCGCAGAACCGCTCGACAGACTGACTCGCTGGCCGGTCGATCCGCGCAGGTGATGCCGTGTTAAAAAAGCAATTTTCTGTTCTTCTTGTGATGCTGCTGACCCTGACGCCGCTCTTGGCGCAGGTAGCCCCGGTACAGAGTGATTCGCTGCAAACGAACCGGATGATCGACACGCCCAACCTGCCGCAGAAGTCTGTGGCCACTTCTGAAGATACGACGAGCCTCTACTTTAATCCCGCCGGCTTGGGCTACCATGCGTTGCAATTGGGTTATTTCTATGGGCGTAACCAGCAGAATAAGCTCGACGATCATATGATATTCCTCAATCTGTTGGGTATCGCTTTTTCAACGCAATGGCGTTTGGGCGATACCGACGATTATGCACGGCGCTATTCGCTCGGTATCGGGATCATCAATACTTCGTTTCTCTCCATCGGTACATCATATAGTTGGTACAGTTCGTCCTTTTCTTATCTTGACCGCTATAATCAGTGGGATTTAGGTTTTATCCTCAGGCCTTGGCGCCGTCTCTCGATCGGTGCCGTGGGCCGCGCGCTGAATAAGCCACTGTTCCGCGGCGAGATTTTCGAAACCAACTGGGATGTCGGTATCGGTATTCGTCCGCTACCGGGAAAATACACCGAGAACCTTACCTTATCCGCAGATATCAACCTCGCACCCTCGACTTCGTGGTCAACCGTACGCCCGAAGTTCATCGCCGAAGCTTCGATCTGGCCGGGAAACACGATCTACGGCGGTTACAGCGAGATTAATGGCGCATTCTTCGGCCTGCGTTTTGCGCAATACATCAGCCAGTTGTCTTTGCAGGCGAGCACGCCGACCGACAGCGGGGCCTTCCTCGGCGGTGGTATTCTCGTCGGTCGCGAGCGTTATGCGACGGGAATCTCGGCGCTCGGCCGCTTTCTTGAAATCCATCTTGATGATCCGGTGCCTGAACGCAAACAAGAAGGATTTCTGTTCTTGTCGGAAAATTTTACCTTTCTCGACTTATTGCGCACAATCGAAATGGCGCGCAAAGACGCGCAAGTTAAAGGTATTATCCTGACGGGACGCGAGTTTCACGGTGGTTGGGGGCAGGCCGAAGAGTTGCGTGCGGCACTGCTCGCCTTCCAGCAGAAAAAACCTGTCTACGCGTACCTCGAGAACGCCAGCAACAAAGAATATTATATCGCCAGCATGGCAGACCGCATCTATATGCCGCAATCGGCGATGGTCGATATCTCAGGCCTCAAGGCAGAAGCTTACTTTGTTAAAGACCTGCTGGCCAAAGTGGGTGTGAAAGCAGATTTTGTCTCGCTGGGCGATTATAAATCTGCCCCCGACAGGTTTACGCGTTCTGAACCGTCGAAGTTTGACCGCGAACAACTCGAAGGCCTGCTGAAATCTGGAGTCGGCGAACTCAAGGCCGCGATTCTGGCGGGCCGTCTGCGCGTCAAAGGTGAAAATATCGACGGTCTCATGGACCGCGGTTTCTACACGGCAACAAAAGCGCAAGAAGCGGGTCTCATCGATGAGATTGCATATTTACCCGACGTGGAAAATCAGCTGACGGCGAAAAGTTTCACCGCACCCGACTGGAAAATTTCTGCGGTCGAGTATTCGCATACGCGCTTCTACGATGAAACTTGGGGCACAAAACCCACCATCGCAGTGCTCGTGCTCGCCGGTGAAATTATGTCGGGCAAATCACGGCCAGAGGGATTGTTGTCCGGCGGTACCATCGGTTCCGATACCATTCTCGAAGTTCTGGAAAATATCCGCACCGACGGCAATATCCGCGGGCTTGTGCTGCGCATTGATTCACCCGGTGGGTCGAGCCTTGCCTCCGATGTATTGTGGAATAAAATTCGCGAAGTGAAAAAATCGCGGGGTGCGGATTTCCCGATCGTGGTTTCTCTCGGTAATGTTGCAGCATCGGGTGGTTATTACCTCGCCGTCGGTGGCGATCAGATTCTCGCGAGCAATACCTCCATTACCGGTTCGATCGGTATTTTTACCGGTAAGTTTAATCTCAAGGGGCTCTACGACTGGTTGGGTGTGCGCAAACATACCTTCAAGACGCACAAAAACGCGGCAATCTATACGGAATCCGATTCGTTCACCGATGAAGAGCGCCTGCTGATACGCGAACAGCTTACCGAGTTCTATGATCTGTTTCTCAAGCGCGTTGCCGATAACCGCGGTCAGAGTGCCGAAAAGATCAAGCCGCTTGCCGGGGGCAGGGTATACAGTGGCAAAGAGGCAATCGCCAAAAAACTCGCCGACCAGCAGGGTGGTTTAATTCTCGCGCTCGAAATTATCAGGCAAAAAACCGGTATCGATGAAAATTATGTACAGTTGCAGGTTTATCCGAGTGACGCGCAAAACCTTCTCGCGCTTGGTGATCCGCGTAAACTTATGCTACCGGGCATTCTGCGCGAAGCGACGCGGCTGATTGGCAAGACAGAGAGCATTAAAGATGAGAAAATGCTGTTCCTGATGCCTTACGACATCGAACTCAAGTAATGGCAGGCGCAGTAAACGTTCTCTGTGTTCCGTTTGCGCCGTCGCTGGCCGACAGTGCGGCAAACCGCCGCGCAATCATTACTCTCGCCGGGACGATTGCCGCGCAAGAAAATGCGGCAGATATTATCGTGCTGCCCGAATTGGCGCTCAGCGGTTATCTGCTCGAAAGCCTGACCGGCGAGGTAGCCGAAACCCAGACCGCGCTCGCCGAACTGGCGCGTGACCTCGCGGCGACCGGCATCAGAAGCTCGACCGAATGGGTGATTGGCTTACCGTTGGGCGAGGGTGCATCGGTCTATAACGCCGCGGCCGTGATACGCGGTGGTGAGGTGGTACACGTCCATCGCAAGATGTTTCTGCCGACCTATGGCATGTTTGATGAGGAGCGCTATTTTACGCGCGGCAATAGTTTTGCGGTGTACGACGGTGCATTGGGTCGAACCGCGCTCCTGATTTGTGAAGATGCCTGGCATCCTGAACTCGCCTACGTCACATCGGCCGCCGGTGCCGAAACAGTGATCGTCATCTCGGCGTCTCCCGCTCGTGGCTTAGATGCCTCGAACGAATTCACCTCGAGCAAAAACTGGCGGCAGCGTCTCGCTACATACGCAGAGGCTTATGCGCAAAAATACATATACTGCAATCGCAGTGGCGTTGAAGACGGTGTGCTTTACGACGGTACTACATTCGTCTACTCAGCGCACGGATCGCCTGTTGCGGGCGAGGTAAGCGAAGTCTACAGGCGGGCGACGCGATTTGCTATCATCGGCAGCAATGCCGAAAGGCCCGGTTTCGCGGGTGATCCGACAAGGCAGGCAGACACGCGGCTGATAACCGCGCTGTTAGATGAATCATTGCGGCAGCAGTGAGTCGAGGTACGCTTTTTCGCGCTCTTCGATTGCTACCATAAACGGCTCGGCGTTTTTTACCGATTTAAACGAACGATAACCCTCCATAAAAAATTCCATGATGTACTCGACGCCGAGCGCGCGCGCCGCCAATTGCGTGGGCTTGATGACGAAGCCTAACAGTGGAATATGGGCCAACTTGTGGAAAAAACGCGTCGTCTCCATGAGCAGCTGCAACTGCTGCACGCGCTCGGCGCGGTTGTTCAGAGCCTTGTAGCAGTTTTCGAAATCTGCGAGGGTCATGTTGTGTTTTTTTGAAGTGCGCATGAACTGCTGAGCGACTTTGAGGTCGAGTTCGTCGGTGAGCTCGTTGAGTTGTTTGAGCTGTGTAACGCGCACGATACGCTTCGCATTTACGGCGGCGGATAATTTTTCGTAGATTTTGTTGAAAGCGGCATCACGGCTGGCTTTATCGCCCGCGCCGTAGATCTGCTCAAAAAAATATTTCGCAATCTTGGTGTACTCAGGGTTCTGGAAAAAATCATCGTATGTTTTGCGCAGGCGCTCTACCTGAATTTTGCGCACGAGATCTACGACGAAAAGTTCATCGGACGTTGCGCCCTCAAGCGCCGATTTTGTCTCGGCTGCCTTAGCTTTCTTTTTTCGGCCGAAGGCCATGTCAGAATTTTGCCGGACGTTTTTCGAGGAACGCGCTGAGGCCTTCTTGTGCTTCTGTGCCATAGAACAGTGCTGAGAATTCTTCCGCTTCGTAGTTGAGCGCCTCGGGTAAGGGTTTGTCTGCGCCGTCGCGTATTACCGTCTTCAGTGTTTGCGCAGCCCGGGGCCCGAGGGCGAGAATTTTTGCCGCGAGGGCTTCGGCTTCGTTAATCAGTTTATCGGCTTCGACAACTTTTGCAGCCAGTGACAGACGCAGCGCTTCTTCAGCATTGATGCGCTCGGCGGTGAGAGCAAGATATTTTGCCGCACTTTGCCCGATGAGCCTTTGCAGGCGCTGCGTGCCGCCAAAACCCGGAATCAACCCGAGTGTCGCTTCGGGCAATCCCATTTGCGCAGCCTGAGAAAGAATACGGATATCGCACGCCATCGCCAGTTCGAGACCGCCGCCCAAAGCGAAACCATTCACCGCCGCGATAAAGATGAGCGGCGAATTTTCCATGCGCGAGAATATTTTATGACCGAGCAACGAGTATTCTTTCGCGCGGGCTTTATCCATACCCTGCATTTCGCTGATATCGGCACCGGCAACAAACGCCTTACCCGCACCGGTAATGATGACCAAACGCTGTTTGGCATTTTCGAGTGTCGTGATCAGCTGATCGAGATCGTGGAATACACCGGACGAGAGCGCATTGAGTGGGGGCGAATTGATGGTAACGAAGGTGAATTCAGCCTGCGCACCCGACTTCAGAGCGATCGAGCGGCTTTCAACGTTGAGATATTTATAAGACATTGCGTGACGGAATGAAAAAGAGACCCGGCGTCAAGGCGTTGTGTCTGTCTTCGCCCCACGGACATAACTGAAGCTGCGCCGTATCGGCTTAAAACCGGCTTCGCTGATGAAGCGCTCTGACTCTTCGACCGATTTAAGCCCGAACGAACGCAAAACATTTTCTTCGATGACCGGTGAATTGATATCGTCTGCACCGAAGTGCAGGGCCAGTTCGCCAAGTTGTTTTCCCGCGACCATGATCGATACTTCAATGTGTGGTATGTTATCGAAGAATAAGCGGCTCAAAGAAACCATCTTCAGATATTCATGCGGCGGCACTTTGCGCAGACGGAATTTTTTTGTCTGTGCCTGAAATGTCCAGGGTACAAAAGAAAGCACACCATGCGTTTTATCCTGTAGATTACGCAGCGCGTCGAGGTGAGCGATAATTTCCTCATCTTGCTCTTCGCTTCCCCACACAATGTTTGTCGAGCTTTTCATGCCCGAACGTTGCGCCGTTTCCATGGCGCGCAACCAATCGGTCGTCGATGCTTTTTTGGGTGAAAGAATGTCGCGCATGCGGTCGGTGAGAATTTCTGCCCCGGCGCCCGGAAAGCTGTGCATACCCGCTGCTTTCAAGAGCGAAAAAACGTCGCTCAGCTCCCGGCCGATGAGTTTTTCCATGTAGAGCACTTCAACCGGTGAAAATGCGCGGATATGCACATCGGGGAAGGTTTCGCGGACTGCCTGTAGAGTATCCGTATAGTAAGAGAAAGGCAGGTCAGGATTAACTCCACCTTGAAGAAAAAGCTGCGGAGCTTCGAGTTTTATCGCCTCTTCGACTTTGCGCAAGATTTCTTCTTTTGAAAGATTATACCCTTTGCCCGAGCCGACTTCATCCATGAATGAACAAAAAGAACATTCGATATTGCAGTAATTAGTGTAGTTGACGACGCGGAATGCGGTATAGCTGACTTCATCTGCAGCGTTGAAGCGGTTGCGTATTTCGTGCGCAGCGTTACCGAGATCGCGAAAGTTGCCCTCGCGCCACAATACCAGCGCATCGGCTGTACTCAGGCGATTGCCAGCGAGTACGGAATCGAGAATTTTTTCAATGCGCTTATCCACGGTTTAGAAGACCTGCCCGTTCAGACCGACGAACACCTGAAAACGGTTGCCCCCCGCCGCAAAAAATGGCATCTCCGCGCGCGTGAAGAAGGCGCTGCGGCTGCCGAGCATGCCATCGGGTAAATCAATGATTAAACCGAAGCCCGCGCCGGCGTGAAAACGGCGCGCGGTATAATCGCCTGTGCTGAAACCAGTGGCCGCTGCAGGCCGCCATGGATCGCGGTCGAATACCGCCGCGTCGGCGATCACCCAGATGCTCACCGGGCCAGCTGCGCGTATGATCGCATCGATGTTGACCAAACCAAAGGCAGGTACGCGAAACTCGGAGAATGAATAGCCGGCGAGACGGCGGTAGCGCGCCTCGGGTCCACCGACTGAGAATGACTGGAGGACATCCTGACTTTCACCGGGCAGTGAAAAATTTGCCGCACCCGCGCGTGCTGCAGCCATCAGAAAAAGTGTACCCTGGGCGAATTGTTCACCGGCGCGCAGGTGAAGCTCATGCAATGTAACCTGTTCACGCGAAGCCGAAAGTGCCACGCCGGAATTCTGCCAGATGTAAGGAGAATTCAGGTGCTGCGCCTCTACACCCACGAAAGCGGCAAGCCCGGTGAACGCATATGACCTTGGTGCCGAGAGATTCCAGTAACCAAATTGTGCACCATGGATGACGGCAATGCCCGGCGAGGCGACGGTGAGCTGGGTATTCGCTGTTTCTCGACCGCTGAGATAATATCTCTGCGCGCCGGCAAGGTAACGCAGCGCGAAGGCATGGTAACGTGCTTCACCGTAAAATTGTCCGCGCCAGTAGGGGGCGTTGAGCGAGACGGACTTGGTTTCTGCACCGCTGCCCGCATCGACGATGTGATTGAGATTCTGATAATCAAATACATGTGCCTTGCCGGCAACACCAAGGCGAACGTATGGACTGAGCGCGTACGCGTAATCGGTATAGAGCGAATCGAGATCATATTCAAAGGCGAGAAAATCTTTCTTTAATAAGGCTTCATTTGCGTATAAACGATATTGTGCAGTAGCAAATGAATAACCTGGGGCGGCGGCAATGCTGCCGGCGAGCTGGTATTCCTGATAGAGTGCAGATGCCCTATGCAGCGGAATGCACAGCAAAACGACGAACGCCAGCAGTCTATTCAGGCGATGCAGGTTGAACACAATGCACAGAAGCTGCAAAACATAGACGGTAAAGCAGAACTGGAAATTAACCGCAAGAAATCTGTCCGTTATCAGCAGAAGCTGCGTCTTTTTAGTTGACGGCAACGTCAGTTACTGTAAGGTGCCAAACCTGTGTCGCGGTATTTATCGCGGCTCTCAGTTTAGTACGGAGTACATTTTTGAAGCGAGTCAAATACGTGCAAAAAATTTTGCGGGCATTGATCGGCGTTTCCCTGCCTCTGGCGACCGTGGCTGTTTTTGCCGGAGTCAAGGCAGATGGTGATTCAGTCGCAACTTTATCGGCTGCATCGGCGCTCAATACCCCTCTTGGGGTACGCTCTTATGGCATGGGCAGTGCGCAAACTGCCAATGCGACAGATATCTCTGCAGTCTATTTTAATCCTGCTGCTCTGGCGGGCATTAATTATGTCGAATATGGTCTCTCATACCACGGGGCGCCTAATGATGTAGCCGGCCATTCGCTGATGATGGCAATTCCATTGCCCTATGGTACCCTTGGTCTTCAAGGCGTTATGAACCGCGCGCAGGATAACGAGTACATATCGAAAGGTATCAACGTGCTCCCCGACGGCAGCAAGTATTCTTATATCGCCGGCCTGTCTTACGGTGCGCCCGTGCTGGCCCGCAAACTCAATGCCGGCATTACGGTCAAATGGTTTGGCGCTGATTTCCTCAGTTCTCCGCAGGTGACGAGTTATCCACAACAACAAAAGGGATTATTCATCGACCTCGCGCTCAACGGTACTTTTGATCCGGCGCATTACAGCCAGGCGCTGCGCTGGTTACCCCGCATGTCAGCAGGTTTCGCCGCGCGTAACCTGCATCCACTGTTTCGTCTCGATAACGAGGTCTCGCGCGCCGATAACCGCGAAGAATATAACGCCGGCGTGAGCATGCATTTCCCGTATAAATTCTTCCTCAACGTCGATGCTGTTAATGCGGTGAATATTCCGACACGCATGCGCTACGGGTTTGAATACTGGCCTGTGCATTTTCTCGCCCTGCGCGGCGGCATCACCCATTCGACCAATGGTTCGCTGGCGAAGGCAATCCACTGGGGTATTGGTTTTGGCGAGACGGTGCAGTCATCGAAGTTGTCGTTTGAATATTCGGCCGCAAAGGAATAC
>JAEUSA010000133.1 GCA_016788945.1 Leptospiraceae bacterium | reverse complement strand
ATTGAAGTCGAAAATGCGCTTTGTCGGCATTCTTTATGCCACCGCCATAGTGATGAATATTTTCGGTTTGGGCATTAAAGGCTGGATCTACTAAATGGCGCCGCGGGTTCCGACACAGCTGTATTTCATACATCTGGCGTTGATGCTCTCTCCGGCGCTATTTGCCGTGGTCATCTTTCTGATCATACTCCCCGGCGCATCAGATGCGCTACCTGCAAAAGAAGACGTACGCGTTTACCAGACGGTTGCGGCGGCGCTCGCAGTCATTGGCGTAGGTTTTTCGCAACTCGTTCCGCGCTTCATGATGCGCAGAAGGACGCAACTTTTGCTCAGGCAATATATTTCGATGAAGATTGAAAAGTGGGCGCTCGTCGAAGGGGCTGCGTTGACGATTACCGTCGTCTTTTATCTGACACACGAAAAAAATCTGCTCATCTCTCTTGGTGTGCTCATCGCGCTGATGGCGTTCATGCGGCCGACCGCCGACGAAATGGCGGGTTATAACGTAAAGGGATAGAATGGTACTACAGAATCTGACCGGTATACTTGGTATCGCGGCCGTCATCGCCACTTGTTGTGCGCTGTCATCGCGCCGCGGCGCAATACACTGGCGCACGGTAATCTGGGGGCTCGTACTGCAGATATGCCTTGCATTGCTGATTATACGCGGTGACGCTATTGCAAGGCTGTTCGATTTTCTACCACTAAGCCACCATGTTTTTCTGGCGATCGTTGCGGCACAGATTGTGGTGTTGGTTTTGGTGGTAAAATGGAATCCGCGGCTTGCGGGCAATGTTCCGTTGAAGTGGGTCAAGCGAGTTGTCCTCGCCGAAGTTGCCGTCTATGCACTCAAATTTAATGCAGTAGGATGGCTCTTCGAAGCGCTCAAAACCGGCGCATCGCAAATACTCAAATATTCCGGTGCCGGCGCCGGTTTTGTTTTTGGTGTTTTCGGTTCAGAAGAATCGATGCGCTCTGCTTTTTCCGGGGCGCTTGGCGATAAGGCCGGCAGTGTGGCGTTTGTCTTCGCGTTTCAGGTATTGCCGACAATAATCTTTGTTGCATCGATATTTTCCGTTCTCTATTATCTCGGTCTCATGCAGCCGCTGATACGCCATATTGCAAACTTCATTGGCCGTTTCATGAAGGCGTCGGGCGCAGAAACTCTCGACGTTGCGGCGAATATTTTTATGGGACAGACCGAAGCCCCGCTGACGATCAAACCTTACCTCGCCAAACTCACACGGTCTGAACTTTTTACGGTTATGGTTTCGGGCATGTGCCACTGCAGCGCCGGCATTTTGATCGTTTATGTTTCGGTCGCCGGTGTTGACGCGCGCCACCTTTTGGCGTCGGTGATTATGACTGCCCCGGGGGCGATCATGCTCGCGAAGATGGTGATCCCTGAAACGGAAAACCCCGAAACCGGCGGTGCAGGTGGCGACATTGCGTCGCAGAATTCGCGAGCCACTGACCGGTCGCAGACCGAAATCGAAGCGAGCGAAAGCCGGCCGGTGAATGTGATCGATGCCGCGGCGCGCGGGGCCTCTGAAGGAATGATTCTTGCGGCGAATGTGGCGGCGATGCTGATTGCGTTTATTGCTCTCATCGCCCTGCTCAATGGTATCTGGTCATCGCTGAGAGATTTTGGTCTGGCGAATACATCGGGCGGTGTGCAGCAGGTTATAGGCGCCGTGCCGGGGTCTATCCAACAAGTGTTGGGTTATGTTTTCGCGCCCGTGGCATTCATTACCGGAGTACCTTGGGGTGAGGCAGTGCAGGTCGGCAATCTGCTCGGCACGCGAATCGTGCTTAATGAGTTTGTCGGATATATCGAACTCGGCAAGATTAAGGCGGTGTTATCGCCTAAATCGTTTCTGATCTCGACGTATTTGTTGTGTGGTTTCGGCAGCCTGACTTCGATTGCTATTCAGGCCGGCGGTGTTGGGGCGTTGATACCGAATCGGCGCATGGAACTGGCCTCGCTGGGCTTTAAGGCAGTTGTAGTAGGCGTCATGTCTAACATTTTGGCAGCGTCCATCGCCGGAATTCTTTTTTAGCGCACTGCACATAGACGTGTCGCAAGAGAAAACAATGCAAAAAATACTCATTATTTCCAAAAAATCGCTCGGCGACCTTATCTTGCAAATGGGGGTCATCCAAGCGCTGAAGGATAAACACCCGGCGACACAGATTTCCATTGCGTGCGATGAGCGCAACGTGACCGCACTCAGAAAGCATCCTGATATCGCCGATGTTCTGCCGCTGGTGCTGAAAGATGGCCAAGCAAAGGGATTCTTTACCGTGCTCGGTCAGATACGCCGGCATAAATTTGACGTCATTCTCACGTTCGGCCGCGACTCGCAGGCCTGTGCTTGGGGTTTTCTTGCCCGCATTCCGATTCGCGTCGGCGCGCGCAACCAACCGCTCAGTTTTCTGCTGACACGCAAAGTAAGGGAGCATGCCAGCGAAGAAAATTCTTTTGAATTTTATCATAAGCTGGCACAGCTTGTTTCACCGCAGGTTGAAGTGCAGTTTCCGACGATCACGATTGACAAACGCGAAACGGCACGGCTGAGAGCCGACCTGTTCAAGCAACGCCTCGGCAGAAAATTTATTATCTGGCATGTGGGGGCGAGCATTGAAGAGAAGCGTTATCCCGTATTTCAGATCATTGAAACTCTGCGGCTGTTCAAGAAGAAGCGGGTGCTGTTGCCGGTGCTTTTTGCCGCCGGGCCAGGCGATGAAAAATTCATCGCCGAGCTTGAAGAAGCGGTAAATAACAGCGAAATCAAAACACCCAAAGTATTTTTCGCCGACGGCATCGAATTCAGCGCAACCGCCGCGTTGTTTTCTCTTGCCCACCTCGTGGTGTGTAACGACGCAGCACCGCGCCACATTGCTGCAGCAATCGGCAAAAAGAGTCTGACGCTGATGCCGAGCCATCGCCGCCACAGCTGGCAGGTGTATGGAGAACAACAGAAGGCCTACTTTTTATTCTCCGATGTAACCATTGAATCGCGCGCGGTCGATACGGTCGAGCCGATCGAGGTTGCCGGCATGATCCGTAAGCTGACTTAAGTTCGGTTATGGAATTCAGGGCTGTACTCGAAGAATTACTCGCTCGGCAGAATCTGTCCGATGACAAGATTACCGCGCTGATCCGCGACACGATGGAAGGCAAGCTGACGCCGGTGCAAATATCGGCGTGGCTGATGGCGCTGCGCATGAAAGGCGAAACCCCTGCAGAAATCGCAGCCTGTGCGAAGACGATGCGGCAGATGGCAACCGAAATCAATCGTGCCGAACTGCCTCCACTTTTTCTCGACACATGTGGTACCGGCGGCGACCGCTCGCATCTGATTAACATCTCCACACTCGTCGCTTTGACTCTATCTGCCACAGACATACCCGTGGCAAAACATGGCAATCGGGCCGTTTCGTCTTCATCAGGCTCTGCCGACGTACTCGAAGCCATGGGGTATCCGCTCGAAGAAAATCCTCAGTTGATTACGGCGCGCCTTAAACGAACCAATTTTGCCTTTTTCTTTGCGCCGCTTTACCATCCGGCGATGAAACATGCAGCGCCGGTACGCCGCGAGATTGGCGTGCGTACGGTATTCAACGTGCTCGGGCCGCTGGCAAACCCGGCCGCGGCGCCTGTGCAGCTGATGGGGGTTTACTCCCGTGAATTACTCGTGCCCATGGCCGAGACCCTCAGGCTACTCGGCCTTAAGGCAGCGCTCGTAGTGCACTCCGATGAGGGGCTCGATGAAATTTCGCCACTCGCGCGAACCGAATATGCGCTGCTTTACGGCGGCAAGGTCGAGACCGGCGAATTTACGCCGCCGCACCAGACTCAAGTGCACACGCTCGATGAATTGCGCGCGGATAATAAAGAAAAATCGCTCGCCATGTTCCGCGATGTGATTGCGGGAAAGAACACCGCAGGGGCCTACATGACCGCCCTCAACGCGGCATTTGCGAAAAAGTTATTCGCTGCCGTCAAAGCCGGAGCTCCGTCATTTGATCCCCTGCCAACCGGCGACGAGATTGTCGAGCTCTACGACCTCATCATGAGCGGAGCGCTCAGCGACGTCGCGCGTTTCCCTTAGAACGTGCCCCAAAACTGACCTCTTGCCGGTTTTGGGCGATGCTCTCGGGGGCAAAATACTCGACTTGCCCGGACATGCTGTCAAGATGTCCGAATGTCGCAATGGATTCACGCTCATAAAGAACTGCTCGTTTATCTGAGCATGCCGGTTACCAGCGCATTTGTCGGCTGGCTCACCAACTGGATTGCCATCAAAATGACGTTTTACCCGCTGCGATTCTGGGGTATTCCACCGTATTTCGGCTGGCAGGGCATCATACCGCGCAAGGCGCACAAGATGGCGTCGAAGTCAGTCGAACTGATGACTACCAAACTCATTAAGGTTGAAGAGATTTTCGATAAGGTCAAGCCGCACGAGATGGCGAAAGAACTCGCCGAACCGATGAAGAAGGTTACCGCCGATCTTGTTGATGAAGTCGGCCGCACCGCGAACCAGACAGTGTGGGATCTCACCCCCGGAGCGATGCGCGAACAGATTGCAAAGCAGGTGAATAAAGAGACCGGCCCGTTACTTGAGGGAGCAATTAAAGAAATCAAGCGGAATATTCTCAGCGTATTTGATCTGAAATCCTTGGTGATCAAAAATCTGACGGGAAAAAATGTTGTTCTGCTCAATGAGATGTTTCAGCGCTGCGGCAAGAAAGAATTCACTTTTATTGCGCTGTCGGGAATATACTTCGGTTTTCCTTTTGGTGTATTGCAGATGGGGCAATGGTATTTTTATCAGGCACCCTGGACAGTGCCGATTGTCGGAGTTATTGTCGGTTATTATACAAACTGGCTCGCACTCAAAATGATCTTTCGCCCGTTGCGCGAAAAGAAAATTATGGGATTAGTGAAGTACCAGGGACTGTTCCTCAAGCGGCAAAAAGAAGTCTCTAAAGAGTATGCAGATATTGTAGCCAATAAAATTCTTTCACCACATCAGGTGCTCGAAAATTTTATCTATGGTCGTGCGGCCGAAGCATTTTTCAGCGTCATTCAATCGAACGTCATTCGCGCGCTGGCCAAAGTTGAGGGCTTTGCACAACCTGTGCTCACATTCGCCGTCGGCTCTGAGAAATATGAATCCCTTAAGGCTCTCATTGTAAGGCGCATCAACGAAGCCGTGCCGAAATATGCGACTAAGGTCGAAGGTTACCTCGGTCAGGCAATGGATCTCGAAAATACCCTCTACGAACGGCTGAAAAATCTGCCCCCCGAAGATTTTGAAGAATTGCTCAGAACGGCATTCCAGGAAGACGAATGGATTCTGATTCTGGTAGGTTCCGCGCTGGGTTTTGCGGTGGGCCTGATACAGATGCTGTTTATTCTGTAACTTTTGGCTTAGACCAGCTTATAGAGCACCGCGGAATAATCACCGGTTATTTCCGAAACAAAAGGTTCATATTTGGTTTTGTGCTGCACTGAAGAGTGCGTGATGCGCGCGATATCAGCGGCTTTTTCCCTGAGAATGGCTTCGATCTTTTTGTGCAGCAACTCGCCGAGCTCGTCGTAGCTGTGGGTGTCAATTGTCGTGTGGTCGCCTTCGGCGTAGCTGACTTCCCAGCGGATGGTAAATTCGACGTTGCCCACTTCGCTGAGGTTATCGGGCATATCACGGCGTGAGAAATACAGATTCTGCATGCGTGCCTCACCGGCAGCCAGCACAGGCTGTCATCAGAAAAATCTTCCAGTTAGCGAATATGCCTTAGGGAAGAGACTCTTACAAAATGCGTCTGAATTGGCTGTCGGTGGTATGCGATACCCTAACGCTGCGGCCACATGATGCGCAAGTGATGCACTAAGCCATCTTCGGTTCGACGATTCTCATGACTATTGATGATCCGCTACTTACGCACGGGTTTTACACGCGGATATTTAGTTTCGATCCATTGAATTGCTTGATAATTTTTGCGCTCCAAGGCAAGTTCGTAGATTGATTTTCCTGTTTTGTCCCTGAGTTCCGGGATAATTTCACCGACGTTACCCGATTCAGAAGGTTGGGTGAATTTTTGCGGGAATGGTTTTCCGAATACTATTGCATAGTGCATGTCGCATGAATTATCGCCGGTAAAATCGTC
>JAEUSA010000117.1 GCA_016788945.1 Leptospiraceae bacterium | reverse complement strand
TTGTGTGAAACCCAAACAGTTTTTGCCGGCACCGATGCCGCGAAAAAGCTCAGTGCTGCAAGCAAAGCGGGCATATTATACCGAACGCCCAAGGCGCTTCATGATACGCCCGGCGATTGTCGCGGCGACGCGGCGCGGCGTGAGTCTTGTAGAGAATACCATCGACTTATTCTTGAGACCGGCAACAACAACGGGTGTGCGGCCGATGCCGTCGAGCGCCGCACGCACGACCGGAGCGACCGCCATCGCTCCGGGCGCCGGCGCCGTGTCGGCGACATGGGAGAATTCCGTCGTCGTAGCCCCCGGGCAGAGCGTGATGACATCCACCCCGTGTTTTTTCATTTCATACCACAGACCTTCACCTAATAGTAGGTCATAAGCTTTCGTCGCGGCGTAATGGCTCATAAACGGCACGCCCTGAAACGCCACGATGGAACTCACCATAATCAAACCACCGCGGCGGTGTGCGGCCATCTGGCGGCCATATTCGTGAGCAATAATCAGCGGGGCGCGGCAATTGACGTCGAGCATCTCGAGTTCGCGCGCTAAAGGATTTTCCGTAAAATCGCCGGCAACACCGAAACCGGCATTGTTTACCACGAGACCGATATTCAGTTTTGCCGTCTGCTTGCGCAGTGTATTTATGAAGTTGGGCTTAGCCAAATCGAGAGGCACCACCTTAACCTGAATACCATGTTCGAGCTTAAGCTCGGTGGCGAGGGATTTCAGGCGATCGCGCCGCCTTGCGATGAGCACGAGGTCGAGTTTTTCGGCGGCGAGCTGACGCGCGAACTCAGTGCCGATGCCACTCGATGCGCCGGTGATGAGTGCCCAGGCTCCGTAACGGTTGCGGAAATCGGTCATGCGTTTCTGCTCTCCATTGGTTTATTCAGCTATCTTTGGATGCCTGCCATGCAAGCCGGGAGCGAAGTGGAGTGTCAACTGCGAAGCATGATTTTCTGCGTTTAGTTTCCATTTCATTGACACTCTGTCTAAAACACCGACTTTTCCATAACCTGAAGCTTTGGCATCGAGTTTGCTGAACTTGCAGCAAGAGGGAGGCGGAGCTCTCCAAAATCCCGCTAAGATTAAACTGTTAGGAGATTTTATGGCTAAATTAAAATTCGGCTCATGGAAAGAAGTGCTCGATTTTGCAAAAAAAAGCGGCGTTCTTTTTTATGATTTCCGCTTTTCTGATATCGGTGGCGCATGGCACCACGTGTCGTACCACGTAGATTCTATTACTGAAGAATCCTTCAAAGGACTTCCTTTTGACGGCAGCTCCATTACGAAATGGCAGCCGATCAATCAGTCAGATATGCAGCTTATTCCCGATCTCGAAGGGGCGTTTCTCGATCCGTTTACCGCTGACGTAACGTTGGTCATCTTCTGCGATGTTTATGACATCTACAAGAAGCAGATGTATGAAAAGTGCCCGCGCTCGATCGCAAAAAAGGCACTCGAGTACATGAAAACTACCGGCTTGGGTGACACCGCATATTTTGGTCCGGAAAACGAATTCTTTATCTTTGATTCGATTCGTGTACGCGACGACATCAACTGCCAGTACTATGAAATCGATTCGAACGAGGGTGCATGGAACACTGCTACCGCGCAGTATAACGACGGCCATAACCTCGGCCACCGTCCGGGTACCAAGGGCGGTTACTTCCCGGTTTCACCCCGTGACTCACAGGTTGATATTCGCGCAGAAATTGTAAAGACCCTCCACCAAATCGGCCTCGAGACTTTCGTGGTGCACCACGAAGTGGCGCAGGCGCAGGGCGAAATTGGTGTCAAATTCGGCACACTCGTTGAAGCGGCTGACAATGTGCAAAAGCTCAAGTACGTCGTAAAAAACGTGGCAAAACGCCATGGTAAGACGGCGACATTCATGCCGAAGCCGCTGTTCGGTGACAATGGTAACGGTATGCACGTTCACCAGTCTGTGTGGAAAGGTGGCGAGAACCAATTTGCGGGTTCAGGCTACCAAGAACTCAGCCCCTTTGCGATGAACTACATCGGCGGAGTTCTGAAATACGCTCGCGCGATTGCAGCGTTCTCGAACGCTTCGACCAACTCATACAAGCGCCTTATTCCGGGCTTCGAAGCACCGTCGATTCTGACCTATTCGGCACAGAACCGTTCAGCTTCATGCCGTATCCCGTTCGTTTCGGGAGCCAAAGCCAAGCGCGCTGAATTCCGTTTCCCCGATTCAACAGCGAACCCATACCTCTGCTTTTCAGCGATGCTGATGGCAGGCCTCAAGGGTGTTCAGGACAAAATCGATCCGGGTAAACCGATGGAAGAAGATTTGTTCGAGCTTTCGCTCGACGAAATCCGCGAAAAGGGCATTCAGCAAATGCCTCACACGCTGCGTGAAGCGGTAGAGACCATGTTGGTTAACCGCGGCATTTTTGAGCAGGGCGGTGTGTTCACGAAAGATTTCATCGACACCTACAAAGAGCTGAAATTCGAATCAGAGATCTGGCCGTGGGAAGCACGTCCGCATCCGTTCGAGTTCCTCTCTACTTATTCTTGCTAATTTTAGCGCGCAAAGCACGCTAAATTAGATGGAAACAAAAAAGGGCCGTATGGCCCTTTTTTGTTATTGGTTTTACGTCCTGAATCCTTTGCTGCCTCGTCCGGTGTCGATGAGCGATATCACGGTAAGATTCCGCAGGCTGCATAACAATGCGCAGCTGCCCGCGCGACAGAGTGCACACGCCGCGGGTTATGATGTCTATGCCTGTGGTGACGATGACCTTGTCATTCTGCGCGGGCAGATCGTTCCCGTTCCCACTGGTCTTGCGGTGGAGATCCCCCCCGGTTATCATATTTCGATTCGCGCGCGTTCGGGTATGGCCGTGAAGCATGGCCTGACGCCGGTGAATACCCCCGGCACTATCGATGCCGATTACCGCGGCGAAATTTTTGTGCCGCTGATCAATCTCGGACGCGAAGATTATGTTGTCAAAACCGGTGAACGCATTGCGCAATTGCTGTTAGAGAAAACGTACACAATCGCCTGGCATGAGGCCGAATTATCAGACACAGAACGCGGAGAAGGAAAGTTTGGTTCCACAGGTAAGCGCTGACCCGGCAGGTATCGTCGATTATCCGCGCCGCTTGCAGCGCGATCAGCTCTACTTTGCGTTCGGCGGCGGCGTCGGTCGCTTCGGAACGAATTTTACCATCTTTCACCGCAACGATGTCACGGTGTGGATCGACGTCGGTTCGGGCTTTGCCAACCACCATACACCGGGCATGGAGCGTAACCTGCCGAACCGCCAGCTGTTGCTCGGTTTTCCCCCGACGGCAATTTTTCTCACGCACGGGCATGAAGACCATATCGGTGCATTTCCGCACCTGACCGAAGTTATTCCCGCCGGTACGCCGGTGTACGCCTCGCCATTTACCGCAGCGTTGCTTTCGAACCGGCTGCGCGACAGGGGTATTGATCCCGCGCGCTGGAATTTTCAGCTGATTGAAGAAAATTCACGTATCGACATCGGCGATTTCAGGGTCTTCACTTTCTTCATGCCGCATTCGATACCGCAATGTTTTTCAGTGGGGCTTGAAACTGAGGGTAAGCGGATTTATTTCAGTAGCGACTTTAAAATGCACGGTGCAGAAGTGCGCCACAGCGTCGCACAACTGAAGAAATTTTCGCCCGTCGACTTTCTCTTTGTCGATTCTACCGGAGCTCTCAGCGAGGGCGAAACCGCAGACGAGCGCGAGGTCAATGAATCTCTGGACAAGCTCATAAGACAGACGAAGGGACGCATTTTTATCACGACGTTCGCTTCGCAGGTTGAGCGCATCAAGAATCTTGTGACCACCGCTGCGAACCTGGGCAGGCCGATCGGTTTTGTGGGCCGCTCACTCAAGTCTCAGTGGGAGGCCGCCTTCATGTCGGGTGAAGTAAGCCAGCCCCTGCACCGCATGAAACCGCCGCCGTTCACCAGCCAGAACGCTCTGTGGCTCGTCGCCGGCTGTCAGGCCGATACCAACTCTTCGTTTTCACGGCTGACGCACGGGCAGCTGACCAAAATGAAAATGAAAGAGGGCGATACCCTCGTTTATTCTGCGAGTATGATACCCGGCAATGAAGGCCGCATCTATGAATGCCTCAACATGGCTGCAGATGCCGGCGTCAAAGTCATCGGGCCGGGGGCAGATATCCGCGTGCATGCGAGCGGCCACGGCCGGCGCGGCGATATCGGGCGGCTCATGAGTTACCTCAAGCCGCGCCATATTCTTCCGGTGCACGGCGACCCGCTGCATTTTCACGCGTTTCTGAACTTCATCGACGAAAAAAAATACAGCGTCGCGATCACCGCTGAACACAAGATCTATGCTCTCGGCGACGCGCCGGTACTCGTCGAATCGGTACCCGATGAAACCTGCCTCGTCGAACCGGGCGAAGTACATTTTGAGCAGTCGTTGTATCGTGACCGGCTGCACCTTGGTGAACAGGGCATCTGCGTGGCGCTGTTCGACAGCGCTATCTTCACGCTGCGCCGCCTCAGTTATGTCGGCGTGATGAGCTCGGCATTGGCGCGCGAGGCCGAAGCGGAATTATTTGCCGAAGCATCTAAAATTGCCGCCGAGGTCGCGGGGGCCGCCGAAGCGAATCGCGAGAAAAAATTCCGCGATCGCCTGGGACGATTCCATGCCGAAAGAATCGGTCGTACTCCCTATATCAAGGTGATTATGGCATGAATGCATTGCGTATCATACCCTGCCTCGACGTCAAGGACGGCCGTGTCGTCAAAGGCATCAATTTCGTGAATTTACGCGACGCGGGCGACGCGGTCCAGTGCGCCGAAGCGTATGACCGTGAAGGTGCCGATGAGTTGGTGTTTCTCGATATCACGGCGTCATCGGACCGCCGCTCGATCATCATTGATCTGGTAAAACATGTGGCCGAACGCGTGTTCATACCGTTTTGCGTTGGCGGGGGCATCCGCACCCTTGAAGATATGCAGCTGATATTGGCTGAGGGCGCGGACAAAGTCTCGATTAATACCGCGGCGTTTCAGAACCCGCAGCTAATCAAAGAAGGCGCCGAGCATTTTGGCAGCCAGTGTATCGTGTGCGCGATCGATGTAAAATTTAACGGTTCATTTCACGAGGTCTATCTCAACGGCGGCAGAACGCCGACCGGGCGCGAAGCGATCAGCTGGGCGCAGGAAGTCGTCGCGCTCGGTGCGGGAGAAATTTTGCTGACGTCGATGGATACCGACGGCCGCAAAACGGGTTTTGATCTCGACATCACGAAAAAAATCGTGCACGCAGTCGACGTGCCCGTGATCGCGTCGGGCGGGGCGGGAACAATGCAACATTTTGCCGAGGCGTTCGATGCGGGGGCTCGAGCCGCACTGGCGGCATCACTGTTCCATTTCAACGAAATGCGTATTGCTGACCTCAAAGGGTATTTGAGTGCCCGCGGTTACCCGATGCGCATCGTCTAAGGCCCCCGAATCGGCACCACACCGCAATATTGCTCTCTTAAATGAGATTTTTTGATTGTCCTTGCATTCCACATCCGTAATCTCAGGCCATGAGCGAATCGATTACCGTCCGGTTTTCGCTGCACGCCAGCGCGAAACAGATTTATGATGCATGGCTCGATTCAGCTGCGCACACGGCCATGACAGGCTCGCCCGCGAAAGCCTCGCGTGAAGTGGGCGGAGTTTTCACGGCGTGGGATAACTACATCAGCGGTAAGAATTTACTCCTCCTCGAGAATAAGAAAATCGTACAGAGCTGGCGCTCGTCCGAATTTCCCGAAGATGCCGCCGATTCTGTGCTATCGATCAAACTGACTGAACGGCAGGGTATCACCGAGGTCGAACTCGAGCACCGCGACATACCCTCAGGACAAGGTGTTCAGTACCAATCGGGTTGGATTGAGTTTTACGCCAACCCGATGCAGAAATACTTCTCCGCAGCATCCGGTGCGAATACCATAAAGGCCAGCAAGCGCAGTGTTGCGAAAAAGACCGGAAAGAAGGTCGCGAAGAAAAAACCGGCCAAAAAAGCGGCAAAAAAGGCTGCGCGGAAAACGGTGAAAAAAAAGGTTCTGCGGCCGGCAGCGAAAAAAAAGAAATCCACAGCAAAAAAGAGAGGCAAATAGCACATGGGTGAACAGGCAAAATTTGAGAACCTGATCGCATTGGCGGTTCCGGTTTTTTTTATCTCGATTGGCATTGAGCTGGTCATATCGCTGGTCATGAAGCGCAAGGTATACCGGCTGAACGATTCCGTTTCTGATCTCAGCGCCGGCATGCTGCAAGAACTCGTCGGCGTCTTTACCAAAGTGTTGCTATTCGGTGTCTACATCGCCGTGTTTGAGGCGATCCACCGTCCCTCAGGCGCGCCGCAGGGAACAATCTACGGTTTGCCAATCAACATCGCTACTTGGATTATCGTGTTTCTGCTTGTGGACATGATCTATTACTGGTTTCACCGCAATTCTCACAACATTGCGATTATTTGGGGTTCGCATGAAGCGCACCACTCAAGTCAGGAGTATAACCTGTCCGTCGCGTTGCGGCAGGGAGCATTCCAGCGTCTGTTTTCGTTTCCCTATTATCTGCCGATGGCCGTGGCAGGTTTTTCCCCGTTGCAGTTTATGGTGTGTTCACAGATCAATACTCTCTACCAGTTTTTTATCCACACGCGCCTTGTCGGCAAACTGGGTTTTTTAGAGTACTTCATGAATACGCCGTCGCACCACCGCGTGCACCACGGGGTGAATCCGAAATACATCGACAAAAATCACGCCGGTGTCTTCATTATTTGGGATAAACTTTTCGGCACTTTCCAGAAAGAAGAAGAGGAGCCTTATTACGGCACCGTGAAGCCGTTGACGACGTTTAATCCCGTTTGGGCGCAGCTGCACTACTGGTGGGGGCTCTTTCAGCTGTCGCGCAAATGCCGTGGCTTCGACAAGCTGCGTGTATGGTTCAAAGGGCCGGGCTGGAAACCCGAATACCTTGGCGGCAAAGCGGCTATTCCCGAAATCGATCCCAAATCTTTCCGAAAATATGACGAAACAACCGGACCACGCCTCAAGGTTTATGCGACGATCGTTTTTGTCCTGTCGCTGCCGATCTTTCTTGTCTTACAGCGCACGAAAGGTCTGCCGATCCAGAGCCAACTCATTCTGGCGATACCTGTCGTGGTTGGGCTTGCGGCTGCGGGCGGATTAATGATGATGCGCAAATGGGGAATCGTACTTGAATTTATCCGTGTACCGCTATTCATTTTTGTCGCCTTTGCGGTCACTTTTGCCCAGAAGCGCGAAATCATGTTCACAGCCGTCGGTATCGCCGCGGCGATCGGCATTGCGCAACTGATTTGGCTAATGTACGAATACCGCCGGTTAACCGTCCAAGCCGCCTGATCGCGGCTATGCCAAGGGTTGTCCAAAAAGTCGCGAACCGCGCTCAAAAAGCGCGGCCGCTGCGCGAGAACAGGCCCATGGGCCGTTTTGCGTGAATTCGCCACAGGCGAATTTAGCGTTTTCGCGCGACGGGCGGCTTTTTAGACAACCGCGCCAGACCGGGACATAGAATGCTTTGCGGTGCGTGTTCGCGCCGCAATCGTACCCTTCATGGAGTCTAAAATGAGAAAACTGAAAAACACGGCTGCTGTGCTGATTGCCGCAGCCATTGCAATTACCTGTGGTGGCGATAAGACACCCTGGTTATGGAAAATCGAAGGTAAGTCGGTCAGCCTGAAGCAACTCGAAGAAGCCTACAGCGGTTTTGGCGTACTGATGAAAGAACAGCTGCAGCAGCGCATGGGTCGCTTTATTCCTGAAGAGGAATTTAAGCAATTGCTCGAAGACCCCGATCGTTCGGGAAATCCGCAGTTGGCGGAAATGTTCAAATCGTTCGGCAAAGACCTGTTCGCCGAGCAATATAAAGACATGCTGATTCTCAATATGGAAGCTCAGAAAGACGGTTACGCGAAGCGCGCCGACGTCAAAGCGAAGCTCGAGTTTTTGCAGAAGTACTTTCTGGCCAATATGTATCTGTTCGATCAACTCAAACTGCAAGATATCAAAGTCAGCGATGCAGAAGCATTTGCCGCCTGGGAAAAAGCCAAACGTGACGACGCACGCCTACGCACGATTCCCGTTGACCAGGGTCTCGATATGATTAAGGGGCGTATGGTGATGGCAGCGGCGATGGAAAAACAGCGTACGTTGATGAAAAACAGCACACAGAAATATCGCATCGAAACCAACAAAGATTTTGATATTGTTGAACATGTGAAGAGTACCCGCGAAGAAGCGCGTAAAAAGCGTGAAGCGGCCTCAGGCGTTACCCCGACCCCCGGGGCAGCCCCCGCACCCGGCGCAGCACCGGTAAAACCGCTGAAATAGTATAATCCGGCGGGCCTCAGCCCGCCGTATTTCCCAAAATCTGAGATTCGATTTCCGGGCGAAAGCGCCGGAAAGCCGGTCTGAACTCAATTAATCGCAACGAGTGCCGTTGCAGTACCTTTTCGAGAATGATGGCATTTGATTTCGGTTCGCCGCCCTTCAGGTAGTGCGCCAGTCTTTCTTCGGTAAACTCCGCGATGACTTTGTCGACGAGCTCTTTTTCGACGTTGATCACTTTTCGGCCGCAGGCGCTGCCCACTAACGTGATCAGCGAAACGAACGCGATTATTGCGCCGCGACGCAGCATGGGGTGAAAATCAGGGAGAGACCGTACCATAGAGCTGTACAGCTTGCAATCCGTTTCCCTGCGCAAACGATTTTTCTGCCCGCGCACGGGCTTCGTCGAAGGCGGTGTGCATTTTTGTCTGTCGCCGGTTTGTGCGCTGGAATAGATCGTAGAGAAATACCGTACGGTTGTTGAGAGGCAGAGCGTCGGGCAACACAAGGATATAAAGATCTTTTCTCCAGCCCATCGCCAACGCGGCCGCCGAATGCTGCCATAATCCGGGTGAAGCCACCAGAACGAGGCGTTCGGCCGAAATATCGCAGGGCAGATTCAGCAGATCACTGACCGCGCTGTCGAGTAGCAATGTATCGCGGGACACACCCGTTGCGGCATTGCACTCGGCAAAATGCCTATATGCCGGGGTTGTAGCGAATGTATCGGCTAATTCGGTAACCGCGAGCTGAGTTTCTTTATCCATTCTGCGTGGGATGATTAAACGTTCTGCGGCTTTGTTGTTCTGCGAGCATTGTTCACAATAGTGGAACAACGGCGCCATAGCCGCGCCTGCATACCCGGGCTGAACGACAGTCATCAGCTGCGAAATGTTGCCGAATAACAGCGGTCGCTCAAAATTGCCTGAGATCGCGCGGTGCATCTTGCGCTCGGCCGCACGGTATTCGAGTTGCAGTTCGTGCCCGATAAAAACCAGATCGCGCTCGGATAGCGTGGGTGGTGGTTCACCGGGCATTTCTTCTTGGCGGCGTTCAGGCAAGAGCGCCGAAAATCTCGCATTGAGTGCGGCGGCATCAGCAGGCGAAAACAACAGCAGTGGTTTGCCGCGCAAAAATTTCAGCGCATAATGCCGGTGCAGACCGGAAAATATGGCCAAAGCCTGCCGGTACGGTATTTTTTGCTGCAGACGGCCAAGTGCCGGCTTGATGAGTTCGTCGGTCGGGCGTATTCCCCAGTCAAGAAAGGTCAGATCGGCGTTCAGTGCATTTAACGCCTGCAGATGATCGGCGACGAGCGACGAAGCGATGGTGCCGGTTTTCGCCAGCGCACGGCTGAGCCGCGAGGCAGAAACAATGTACGCGCTCAGCGGAGTGAGTTGGCCCTGCTTTCCGGTTTTTTCGATTTCTTTTGCTCCTTCACTACCGAGCGCATGCGCCGCAAGAACGCGTATCTCGGGTGTCTGGGACTTTGCCGTGATGACGTTGCGCCAATAAGTTTTGCTGGCAGGGGCGCCGCAGGTTTCCCAAAAAAGGTGCTCGCGCACCTGCCATTCGATATCCCGATCGGCATCGATATTCTGAGCCGCAGATGCCGCAGGGCATTGCTGGTTATGCAAATAGTTCAGTTTCTGTGTGCGCAATCGCTGATTTTCGATTGTTGTGCGGACTTCAAAGAGTTCTTCGCGCGCAATTGCATCGCCGTCGACGAACTTCTGCAGGTGGGCTGCGCCGTTTGTCGCCGTCGTAGCAGCGCCCGCCAGATCGCCCAGCCACAATTGTACATTCTGCAAAAGTTCGGCGTAGTGGATATAATCAGCATAGCTATCCGCCGTCAGGTTTTCGGCGTCCTGGAGCGCGGTGTTTAAGATGTCACGCGCCGTGGCATAATCTGAAACGAGCACAAAGAGTCGCGCGAGCATCAGCTGATCCAGCTGGCCTGAGTCTCTGGTGCGCAAAGCGAGAGTCAGGTGAAAGGCGCGAGACAGATTACCATAACGGATGTTCTCAAAAATAAGAAAAAGCTGCGCACGGCGCTGCCAGAAATTTTTTCCGGTAATTTGCGTACGATCGCTCAGCGTGGCAAAGCGCTGCGCTGCATCGTTGCGCGTTTGCCGCAAATCAATGCTTTCTTTCAGCAGGCGCAGAAACACGTCGAGGTCGGCGTCTTTGGACCTGATCGGTACGCCCATCTGTTTCTGGCGCTCAGCAACCGTAGCCTCGAACGCAGAAAATTTTATCTCCCCGGTTTCATGTTTTTTCAGCCCCGATTCGACATAAAGTTGTAATCGGCAGAGAATGTAATCCTGAAAGGTTTCCCGATTTTCACCCCAGGCGAGGTCTGCTGCCTGCAGTGATTCTGGTTTGCGCGGCCAGCCGAATTTACCGCGCAGAGTTGCGTACGCGATTTCGAGTGCGGTTTCAGCGCGCTGGAAAAATTGCTCAGCCTGCGCGTGTTGGCCGCGAAAGCTGAAATGCGTGGCGATGGCAATCTGTCTTTGGAACTCGGCGAACGGGCCTTCTTGAAACAGGATATTCCAGTTACCCTGCGCCATGATCGAATCAATGATACGATTGGGCAGGGTAGTGGCGAAGCGAATGCCCGGTTTCTCACGCCACGGCACCGCCGAGCCGTGAGAAATCAGACCAAGTGTGGCGAGAAGGGCAGTGAGGCGGATGATCCTCTGTACCGGCCGCGTAACGCCCCCCATCGTTGCGCGGCCCCGGGCAAATGGCTACGCGGCTTTGAGCCCCAGCGCGCGCGCGAGCAATGAACGCGCGATCACGCGCAACGCCAGTACTTCTTCAGCACCCTCGAAGATGCTGAAAACGCGTGCGTCTACAAAAAGGCGCGAGACTTCATATTCTTCGGCATAACCCATGCCGCCGTGAATCTGCAGGGCTTCGCGGGTTACCCATTCAGAGATGCGGCAAGAATAGAACTTCACGAGCGATGCTTCTACCGCGCCTTCATGTTTATCCATCAGGCGGGCAGATTTATATGTCATCTGGCGTACGGCTTGCGTGATGGCAGCCATTTTCGCAATCTTATACTGGTTGATGCCGTAGGCGATGATCGGTTTGCCGAAAATTTTCCGGTCGATTGCATACTGCAGTGCCTTTTCAATCGCCGCCTGCATGACCCCGGTTGCCCGCGCTGCCGTTTGCAGGCGGCCGCCGGCGAAACCTGCCATTTGCAGGTAGAAGCCTTTGCCTAAGCCCGCTTCGCCGCCGATCAGGTTTTCATCGGGTACGAAATAGTCTTCAAACACGACCTCGTATGAATGCATGCCGCGATAGCCGATGGTCGAGATCGCTTTGCCATGGCAACGTCCGCCCTGCGGCTGTTTGTAGTCGAATTCATGGTCGCGCGTCGGCGGCTTTTCAGCCAACAGAATCGAAAGACCCTTATGCTTGAGTTTGAGGTCAGGGTTTGTGCGCGCGAGTACGAGCATGACATCGGCCATGCCGGCAAAAGTACACCATGTTTTGACGCCGTTAATTTTCCAGCCGCCGTCTACTTTGACTGCAGCGACTTTCATGCCGGCAACGTCAGAACCATAATCGGGTTCGGTGACCGCGACCGCACATTTTTTTTCACCCGAAGCGAGTAGCGGAAGCCACTTCTGCTTTTGTTCTTCCGTGCCGCCCGCCGCAATCGCTTTGGCGACAATTTCGGGGCGAGTAATGAGGCTGCCGGCAACGCCGACGCTGCCGCGTGACAGTTCTTCCGTGACGACCGCCATCGAAGTATGGTCGGGATTTGCTTCCGATTGGAATCCGCCGTAGGTGTCGGCAATCGACAGACCGAAACAGCCCATTTCAGCAAGACCGTCGATGATTTCATCGGGAATTGTGAGGTCTTGGCGGTGTACTTTTTCGGCGATTGGTTTGACCTGGCCTTCAGCAAATTTGCGGAACGTATCGGCCATCATGGCCTGATCGTCGTTGAGACCATATGCGCCGAAGTCGCGGTTGGCTGCAAGGTTGTCGGCGATTTTTTTAGCAAAAGCTTCTGAACTGTATTCTGTGGTAAAAGCATAAATTTCAGAAGCGTGCACTTCATTTTCGAATTGCTGTGAGCTTATGCCCATTTTTTGCGCTGCGGGACGAAAACGCGAAAGCATATCAGCGAGTGCATCGGCGATAAAGAACAGCGAAAGATGCTCTTCGATACTGCCGGCGCCTTTATCGACCTTGCCGGGGTAGGCGATCATCTCTTCGATCGCAAAAAGTTCCGCAGCTACCCAAGCGAGGTCGTAATTAGCGACCTGGTCTTCATCCATCTTGTCCGTCGAGATGTTGTTGTTCTCGAACGCCTTATCGGCGAGGTACTTCTCGAACTTGTTATAGAAATTTTTTACATGGGCCGTCAGTGCCTGAGCTTTTTGCAATGCCATGGACTATTTGCCTTTTTCGACGCCGACAATGTGTACGACGTTTGTGGTTGCCGAGCCGCCGATATTGAGTGTCGCAGCGACCTTTGCGCCTTCAACCTGTGTTTCGCCCGACTGGTTCGTCAGCTGTTTGAAGACGTCGAGCAGCTGGCGCGCGCCGGTGGCACCAACGGGGTGTCCCGCGCCGATCAGCCCGCCGGAAGGGTTAAACGGCAGCTTACCGCCGATGCGGATGTCGCCATTTTCGATCGACTTATAGGCCTCGCCGGGGCCGGTGAGACCGAAGTGTTCGATCGCGGCATATTCAGAGGTGGTAAAGCAATCGTGGGTTTCCACCAGATCGAGATCTTTCGGCCCTTTGATGCCGGCGCGCTTATACGCGTCAGTAATTGCCTTACGCGTGTGCGGCAGAACGTATTTGCCCTCTTTCTTCGCAGCGTAGGCCTCTTCAGTTTTCACGTCGAACAAAATTGGGGCCGTAGCGTGGCCCCAACCCATGATGTACGGAATATTCTTCAGTTTGAGCCCGTGCTTCTTCGCGTATTGTTTGGCGTATTTTTCCGAAGCAAGGAAAATTACCGCCGCGCCGTCGGTTACCTGAGAGCAGTCCGTGATGTGGATAATGCCACCGACTTCCATGTTGAAATTACCGCGCGTTAAAGCATGCTGTTTGTTCATATACCATTCGCGTGTCTGCGCGAGTGGGTTTTTACGACCATTGTCATAATTGATCGCGGAAATTTCAGCGAGGTGGTCATATTTAAGACCATAGAGCTCTTCGTAGACTGTACCCAGACGGCCGAACAGCTTCGGAAACGGAAACTGGACGCCTTTGGCTTCTTTGTCGTACCAAGCAGCAGTACCGAGAAAATCCCCGCCGGTCTTCGAATCGACCGATTTCATGAGCTCGATGCCGACGACCATAGACAGGTCATAGTGCCCGGCTTCGATTTCCGTACGCGCAACGAGGGTAGAAATGGCTCCGGAGGCGCACGCTGCTTCGTGGCGGCTCGTGGGTACTCCGCGCAGCTTTTCGCTGTAGTTGACGGTCATCGCTCCGAGATGGCCCTGCATGGTGTAGAGCTCTCCGGCGAAGTTACCGACGTGTATCGATTCCACATCAGCGGGATCAATCTTCGTCGAGACGAATGCCCCGTCCATGGCTTCGTGCATCAAAGCCTGAATGTTCTTACCTTCTTTCGACCAGTTACGGGCAAAGTCCGTCTGGTAGCCACCGATAATATAAACGCGTTTTTGCTTAGCCATGAATATACCCTCCGTTATGGTAATTTAATGATGATATCATCTACCCACTAAAAATTTGCTGACATCGGCGACGCGGCAGATTCTGCCCTTGTCCTTAAGGCCTTTCAGCTGCGCAGGCACTGCGAGACCCGCTTTCTCAATCAGCGCGCAGGTTTCTTTGACACCGCCGAACAGGTCTACCCAACCGGATGGTGGAAGCCATGAGAAGCCCGAAGACATTACGCGGTCGATTCCGTGTATACCGTCTGCTTCAGGGGTCACTTCGCCGACGCGCGCAAAGCTGTAGGCGACGTAGCCGAGAATGAAGTAGCGCACGATTTTGCCTTCTTCGCCGGGTGCGTTCTTGATGAGGTCAATTGCGCGGCTGTACATGCCGTCTTGAATTGCCTGCTTCGTCTTTTCTACCCAATCGATCTTTTCTTTTTTGGTGGGAGCAAAGCTGAGGTCGGCGATATTGAGCGTGGTTTTGTTCTTTTCCGCATCGCGGTTGAAGTAGCCGCCTTTACCTCTGGCCTTACGGCCGAGCATGCCCTGATCGATCATTTTCTGCATATACGCCGGCATTTTGTACGTATCGATGCGTTCGTCTTTCAGGTGCGCGACGACGTTATCGACGATTGCCTTGTGTACGTCGAGACCGACGAGATCGATGGTCGCCAACGGTGCGAGGGCGCGGCCGGTGTAGGGCCCGATCAGGTAATCGATCTTGTCGACACCGTATTTTTCGGCGTGTATCGCCGCATCATTCAACAGCTGAAAACCGATGCGGTTACCGGCAAATGCCGGAGTATCTTCGGTGATGATGTTTACCCGGCGCAGTACTTTTTCGCAGAAATCGTAAACGAATTCGCGGGTTTCTTTGGGTACGTCAGGGTGAAAAATCAGCTCATTCGCGGGTAGTTTTCCGGGGGGATTATAAAAGTGCGTTCCCATGAAGTTCTTGCGGAAATTTTCGCTGCGTCCCTCTGCCATTTTACGGATAGAAAGACCTGACGAAACGGTGCTGACAATCGCATCGGGCTTCTTGATTTTTTCAATTTTCGAGAAGAACTCATTCTTGATCGCCATATCTTCTGCGAGGCCTTCAAAGATCCAGTCGCATGAGGGGATCTCTTTTTCGAGGTCGTCGTAGCTTGCCGCTTTGATATATTTTCTCAGCACATCGGAGCGGGCTTGACCGACCGCGGCTTCAAGCCCGGCAGTCGCCTTGTCCAGTGAGCGGGCGAAAAATACGCATTCAATATCCGCCTGCGCAAAAATGCCGCCGGAAAGTGAACCCATGTTCCCTGAAGCGCCTAAGACACCCACTTTTTTGATGGTTCGCGAAGATTTAGCCATGTTTACCTCGTCAAAGTTAGTCTCGCCTAATCGGGTCCCGGAAACAGAGCGACAAGCAAAACCCCGGTAAATTCACGGGAACGAGTCAAAACGCTTTGCGCTTTGACTCGTTTCCGGTTAAATCATCAGCCCTGACAGATCTTTTTTAGGTTTTTCTTCTCAATGACGATGCGGGCCCGACACTGCCCGCCGCCGCATTCGTAGCGGCGTAACTTCTGAGTCTCCATGCGGAATTTCACTGTCTCGGCATTCGTGTTGTTTTCTGATTCGCTTTTTTCCGCGTCGGTGATCCTGCCGGGGCATAAAGCCGGCCAGTGGCTCATGGCTACCATCACCGCTGCTTCTTTGGCCAGTGCTTCTGACTGCAATTTGCTGAGGCCGGGTTTTGCATGGCCTTCGCCGACCAGATAGAGCGTGTCATCGCTGACGAACCCTTCGCGCCATTCTGAGCTGGCGCATGAGGGCAGGGCGATCAAGGCGGCGAAGCTGAGGGCTGTGGCGGTGAGATTGATCATGTTCATTAGACGCCTTCTTTCACCAAACGGTCGATTTTTAGAGCGGTGGCAACCAGATTTTCAAAGTCTCTGAGATAAAGTTGGTTGGTTGCGTCAGACTTTGCCTCAGGCGGGTTCGGATGTATCTCGGTGAAAAGGCCATCGAGACCGACGGCGCATGCGGCGCGCATCAGCGGAAAAGCCATGCGGCGGTCGCCGCCCGAGACCTTGCCGCCGCCAGGCAGTTGCGTTGAATGCGTGGCGTCGAAAACCACGTGTAACCCTGCTGAGCGCATGATTTCAAAGGAGCGCATGTCGACCACGAGGTTGTTATAGCCGAAAGTGTAACCGCGCTCACACAACGTCACTCTGTCAGAACCGATACTGGTAAATTTTTCCGCGATTTGTCTTGCGTCTTCAGGGGCAACAAATTGTCCCTTTTTAATATTTGTCCATTTGCCGGTGCGTGCAGCTGCGGTGATCAGGTCGGTCTGTCGGCAGAGAAAAGCCGGTATCTGCAGCATGTCGACGTATTCTGCGGCGATGCCCGCTTCTTCGGGATTATGGATGTCGGTGAGCGTGGGCAAAGAAAATTCGGCGGCGACTTTTTTCAACAGGCTTAATCCTTCATGAATGCCCGGCCCGCGAAACGATTCGACAGAAGACCGGTTCGCCTTGTCGAAAGACGATTTGAAAAGAATCAACACGCCAAATTTTTCACTGACACGCTTCACTTCTTTCGCCACCGTGCGCAGCAGATCTTCGCTTTCAATGACGCAGGGGCCGGCGATAAAAAACGGGGGATTGTTACCGCCGATTTTTCTGCCTGCGAGAAAGTTTTTTTCGCTGTTCATCGTTATCATAAATTGTTCAGAGCCCGTTATTCTGTTTTGAAGACCATACGCACGGTACAGCCGGCGTTTTTTTCAAAGCGTTCACCCACACGTTTGCCCTCACTCTGTACTGCGGGGTAAAGCGATTTAAACCGACCGCGCGCGGTACTCTCTGCCGCGGCGCAGTTACGCGCATAACGTTCGGCAGCGGGAGTATCATTGTTCTTGTCGTTCTGCGTTTCAACTATCTGCATGTATTTTGCCGCAAGCTTGTAGCGATCGGTATATAAGTCGTGATCGGGAACAATAAACTGCCCCGAGCTGCAGCGCCATACAGCGGCGACCAGCACGGCGAGTGTCACAGCAAAAAGCGGTAGCGTGCGGTTCAAGATCAGGCAGCCGCTTCGGTATGCTGCATAAACCAGTTTTCGAGATCGCCGGCGGGAATCGACGCCGTTTGTGCGTCGGCGAGAATGCGCCCGCCGTGCATCAGCAGAATGCGGTCGGCAAATTCATGCACTTCTTTAAGGATATGGCTGGACACGAGTATGGCATGGTCTGTGCGAAATTCTCTGAGCAGAGACTTGATTTCGCGAATCTGCCTCGGGTCAAGGTCGGCGATCGGCTCGTCAAGCAGCAGAACTTTGGGTTCATGGATGATCGCCTGCGCGAGGCCCACGCGCTTGCGAAACCCCGCAGAGAGCGAGGCGATATAATCATGGCGTCGTTCACCGAGGGCACAGCGCGTGAGCGCGCGTTCTACCGCGGCGCTTTCATTCTCACGGGTCGCGAGGCGCAGGCGGTACATATAAATGAGAAAATCTTCTACCGTCATGTCGTTATACAGCGCCGGGTTTTCCGGCAGGTAACCGACTTCGGTAAGCAGTTTTTCGCGCTCGTCGATAATGTTCTCGCCGCCGATGAACACCGAACCCGAAGTGGGTGTGATATAGCCCGTCAGCATTCTCAGCGTCGTAGTTTTGCCTGCACCATTGATGCCGAGCAGCGCGGTCACTTCGCCGCTCTTCAGACTGAACGAAATATTATCGACCGCTCTGCGCGCGCTGTAGTGTTTTGAAAGATTTTCAACGCGTAGCATGCGGATTATTTCTTGAGCTGCAAGGTCGTCTCGGCGGTCGCGAAATCACCCTGAATGCTCGAGATGATCGAGAATGATTTCAGCTTTTCGAGCATGACGGCATAATTTTTCATCGCCGCTGCTTCTTTCGACTTCATCATATACTTGTATATCTGTTGCAGATCAAGAAAGAAAATACCCTGCGCGGCGTCATAAGGCATGCGGATGAGTCTTTCGCTGAGCGTCGTCGCTGAACTTTTTGTCGCCTTAATGGCATTCGCACGCGTATTGCTCACGATAACTTCATTCTCGCGAATCAATACGACGACAGATACGGGCTTACGTTTGCCGCCGATGCGCTCTTCAGACGTCATGATGACGAACTTGCCATTATCGTCTTCATCATACTCAAACGTCGGCCGTTTCTTCTTTGATTTGCTGGTCGCAGCCTGTTTCTTGCTGAGTTTTTCTATTGCCTTGAAGAATTTAACCCAGTTTTCACTGCTGCCATCGTTGATGCCAAAGGCGCCGTAGAGTTCCCAAGCTTCAACGTCTTTGGTTTTCGCTTCAGGAGGGATGCTCAAAACCTGAAAGTTGAAATTGCCGCGTAGCGTTGAGATAATCTGTTTTTCGATATCGAGTCCCATCTCTTTCCTGATTTCTTCGACACCTTGCTTGTATTTCTGTGTGAACACCGGGCTCAGTGACTGGAAGAGTTCGAGGGCGCCCATCAGGTTGAACTTGAGCAGAGTGTAATGCAGCGGGTTGCGCGTCAGCGAATCAGAGGCGAGCGGTGATGTTTTCACCTGAATGATCTTCGGATAGATCTTGCTCATGTCAGAGAGGTAACCTTCTTTATATTTGTAAGAAAAATAAAATGACACGCGCTCACCGTTGGCGATGAGAGCTCCGCCTGACGACTGCAGGTTGTCGCGGATTTCAGCCACATATGGTGAGTTTTCGTCGATCGGTGCGGCGGCGTTCTCACCTTTGTTGAGTTCTTTCTGCAGATTGCGCAGCATCTCGCTCTGTGCCTTGAGCGATGAAACGATCAGTTTGGGGTTCAGATAAAATGCCGCCAGCGGTTCTTTGTTCTTGTTCTTCGACAGCAGGTGTGTGCGCATCGCGCTGTAAAACTGAGCGTTCGTTATCGGCTGCGATGCCTTGCTGCTCATCGCCTTGACCATTTCCAGTTTGTTGGCTACCAACAATGCGTCATCGGTATTGAGCAGATAGCCTGGGTCGTTTTCCGAGCCAAAATGGAGTAAACGGCCCGATTCAATTTCTTTGTTAATGGGAAACTGTGACTCGGTTACCTTTGCTTTCAAAAAGTCGTATAATTTCCTGCCGCCGGTCGTCGGAATCACCATCACAAACTCGGGTCGGGGGGTGTTGGTGGGCGTCGCGAGGTCCATATTCACTGCTAATCCCCATTGTTGCTTTGTATTGATGCCGATTTCTTCGAGCCGGGCGGTATCGAGCAGGTTGATGCCGGTTTTCTGCTCGAAATTTGCCGCCATCAGCGACCAGACGCCTTCACCGGCGATTGAACTGACCAGTGTGCGCATTGAAGTGAGTCCCTCAGCGAGCGGGGCACCTTCTACGTAGAGGGTGACATCCTGCGAAACGCGCTCTGCCGGCGTAAGGGCCACAAGCGGTGCCGCCAGTGCAAGACTGAGCAGCACAATGATACGGTTGAACATACCTCTGAAACTTGCCGCGAATATGCGGCGACAAGCGTAAATTGGATTTAATGGACAACGTGTTTCACAAACGCGTATTTACCCATGGCTTCTGATATAAAGGGCTTTCGCCTGCGGCGCAAGGCGGCCCGTGTACACGGTGAGGGCGATACGCACACTCTGCCCGACCCCGAAGAAAAAATGACGATTGCGCAGCGTGCACAGCAATGGCTATCTGAAAATCCGCGGAAAATCCGCAATGGTATACTCATACTCGTCGGCGTAACCGCCGTCGTCGTTCTTTTAGTGGTTTTGCGCGCAGCCGCAAAGGACGAGCACAGCCGCCAGCTGCATACTGCACTGGAAAAATACGATCAGATCAAGATTTTGCCGAAAGGTGATGCGCGTTCGGCGCAGATGAAAGACTTCGGTCTGTCGCTTAAGGCTGCTTGCGAACAAAAGTTGCATACTTTAGAGAGTGCAGCCGTCTGTTTTACTGCCGGCAATGCTCTCATCGAAGGGCGTGAGTTCAAAACCGCTGCAGAGTTCTTCGGCCGTGCCGCTGCGGCATATGACAGCGAAGCGCTGATATCCGTGGCGCGTTTTATGCAGGCGCAGGCGCTTGAGAGCGCGAAAGATTTTGAGAAGGCGCTCGCCGTTTATAAAGAACTGGAAAAAAGTTATACCAGCGTCAAAAAGGGTGAGGCCGCGATTTTCCATCAGGGCCGCATGCTGTATTACCTCGGGCGTTACGACGATGCCGAAGAAAGATTTGCTAAATTGTCGCGTGAGAGCGAGGGTAAAGAGTTCGCGGCCGCCAGCCGCAATTACATTTCGCTGTTAAATTCCGAGCGCGCACAACAAAAAGCACCCGGCGCGGCTGATCCCAAGAAATAACTTGGCCCAACCCGCGCTGCGCATCGCGCTGCCGAAAGGCAGAATGAGTGACGAAAGCCTCGATTTTTTTTCGTCGCGTGGCTTATGTTCGCTCACCAAAACGCACGACGGGCGCGAACTGATACTGAAAGATCAGAAGAGTAATATTGATTTTTATCTGATCCGCAGCAAAGATGTCGGTGCTTATGTCGAGCAAGGGGCGGCCGATCTGGGCATTATGGGCTATGACCTGCTTCTCGAGCACAATTTCGATGTTTTTATACCCGCGGCCCTGCCGTTTGGTCATTGCCGCCTGTCGGTGGCTTATCCACGTGACCGGGCAGACTGGATGAACCGCCGCGAACTGCGCGTGGCGACCAAATATCCGCGGCTTGCAACAGAATATTTTTTCCGCCGGGGGTTCAATATCCGCACTATTGAACTCTATGGTTCCATTGAAATCGCCCCGCTGACCGGGCTTTCGGATGTGATCGTTGACCTCGTGAGCACGGGGGCGACGCTGAAGGCCAATAACCTCGTCGAAGAAGAGGTTATTCTCGAAAGTACGGCGCGACTCATTATGAACCCGTCGGCGTTTGCGCTGGGCAGGCCGCGACTGATGCAATTCATTGACACCATGTTTTAATTACCGTTTCCGACTGCAATGGCCGTACCTAAAAGAAGACTTTCCCACTCCCGCCGGAGAAACCGCCGCGCGCACCATGCGATAGGCAAACCCAACCTGAGGCCATGCGCAAATTGCGGAGCTTACGGTATTCCGCACCGCATTTGTACCGCTTGCGGTTATTACAATGGCCGTCAGGTCATTATCCCGCGCGCCAAAAAAGCCAAGTCCGATAAAGAATAAGCGTGTCCGGCCGTACGCGCGGTGAAGCGAGTTTCGTCGGGCAGCAGCTGCACCACGACAACTGCTTTGGCTGCGGCGCGCTGAATAACTATTCATTTCATATTCCATCGAGTTTCGACGAAGAGATCGGCGAAGTCAAATTCCATTTTCAACTGCGCCGCGAACACGAGGGCGCGCCGGGTTATGCACACGGCGGCGCGCTGGCGGTCATTCTCGACGAAACGCAGGGGGTGCTCTGCCACCATCTCGGCCATTTTGTCATGACCGATGGCTTCTCGATCAAATACCACAAGGCGACGCCGTTATACCGCGACCTCGTGGTCTCGGCGTGGCTCACCTCAGCGCGTTCGAAACGCCTCTACACGAAAGCACGCATTATGCTTGGCGATGAAGTGCTGGTAGAATCGAAAATTAAATGGTACATTATTCCCGAGCGCCTGTTTGAGCGCCGTTTTGGCGGCCAGGGCATGGATAACCGCCTGAAAAATTTTCTTGAGCCGAATCGCGCACGTGCGAAAGAAATACGCCGCCGCCTCAGATTGCAGAAAGCGCCGGCGTAATCAGCCGCAGCGCTCTCACGATTACCCGGTATTACCGGTTTACAGCCTGTAGCAATTTCCGTCCATCCCCGCATGCGTATGCTCGTAGTCGGTTCTGTTGCGTTTGACGATATCCAGACGCCCTTTGGCGTGAAAAAGAATGTGCTTGGCGGGGCCGCCAGTCATTTCTCGATTGCTGCGGCGACGCTGATCGAACCCAAAATTATCGCGGTCATCGGTCATGATTTTCCGGAAAAATATCTGAAATATCTTTCGGGCTTCGGCATCGACACCGCAGGTATCGAGCGCAGCTCTGACAAAACGTTTCATTGGTCAGGGTTTTACGAGCATGACATGGCTGTCGCGCATACGCGTTCGACAGAGTTGGGTGCGTTTGCCACATTCGAGCCGAAACTGAGCGAAGAAGACAAGCTGCGGCAGGTATTGTTCATGGCAAATATTGATCCGGTGATTCAGTACAAAGTCTTGAAGCAAATGAAGAATGCGCAACTCGTCGGCCTCGATTCGATGAACTTCTGGATCGAAAGCAAAAAGAAAGACCTCTGGAAAGTTATCAAAGAAGTCGATATCCTTTTCCTCAACGACGCCGAAGTGCGTATGCTGGCCGGTGAAGCGTCGCTGATCAAAGCGGCAAAAGCCATTCAGAAGCAGGGACCAGATATCGTCGTCGTCAAAAAAGGCGAACACGGTGTTACGGCGATCTCGCACAACCATATCTTTGTCAGTCCCGCTTTCCCGACCGAGAAGGTGATTGATCCTACCGGCGCGGGCGACAGCTTTGCCGGCGGTTGTATGAGTTATCTTGTCGCGAATTCACAGCCCGGGAAAAAAATCTCTGACGACCTGCTGCGCCGCGCAGTGGCCTGGGGCTCGGCGGTGGCGAGTTTTTCTGTCGAAGGTTTCTCGACGAGCGGGGTTGCCAAAGCGACTAAAGCAAATGTCGAAAAGCGCGTCGAAGTTCTGCGCAATCTCAGCGCGTTTTAGGTCAGATGCAGCTGCGCTCGGCGCAGCATAACCTGCCTGCACCGCGCGTCAGCTGATATAGTTCGCCGGTAGCGCGCGAATCCATTCGTCGGTATCGATCGCTATCTGTTTTACTGTCTCTGGGTGCGTGATGATGCCGAGATGCCCCTGCTTGTATTCGGCGATGCGGTTTTTAGGCGATTTGCCGGCCAGATGGCCTTGCCGCACCGTATCAGGGGGAGCGATTTCGTCCACGGTGCCAATGACCGTAAAATGCGGAATTTCTAGTTCGTTGAGTTCGAGTGTATAGTTAATCTCTTTATCAATCGACATGAAGTTATCGCCGTCGATCAATGAACGGATAAACTGGCTGATGACAAGCATCGACTCTTCGCAGAAGACATCCTCCATAAAAAAATACCACTCAGGCGGGGTGATTTGCTCGTAGCCGATGAACTCTTTGAGCGTCGGCAGCCGGTAGGTCACGTCGAATGACATGGTGCGAATCGACGCCGAGATATTGTGCAGAAAGGTAAAAAACTTGTTGAGGTCGATGCCGCCAATCGTCGAGGTCAGCGTGAAGTTGATGATACGCATTAGCGGTTCGGCGAGAATGTTACCGGTCAAAAGTTTTGCCGAATTGCGGAACATATTGAACCACGCTGATTCCGCCGCGATGCGGATATAGATCGGCGTAGTGATCGAGATAATGCCGTCGATGATCGATTCGGGTTTGATGGCAAGATCTTTCGAGCGCCTGCGTCCATATTTGTCGTAGGCAGCCGAATAAAACAGCGGAATCATGCCGCCCATGCTGTGCCCGTAGACGACGATCTTTTTGCCGGGGTGCGCGCTCTTCAACCACTGCAACGCCGCGGGAAAATCTTCCCAAATGTAGTTATCTACCGACCAGTGGTAGTTATTAAACCATTTGTTGGGTAGTGTTTCTTTCGACCGCCCGCGCACATCGAGAGTAAACACCGCGTAACCATGTTCGAGCGAAAGTTCTTTCGCGAGGCGGTCGCAGATCGAGCGGTTACAGAAAAAACCGGGCAACATCAGTATGATGCGGTCCTGACCATTCAGGTGCTCGGGTAAATAGCGCTTGAGGCTGATGTTATAGCCGTTCACCGTCGGCACGATAAAGTTGGTGTCTTGCCGGTACTTTTCGGCATAGCGGTTTGAATACAGCACCATCGATTTGATCGGTTTTTCTTGCTCGGCGAGCTGGGTATAAACGAGGCTTTCAAGATTTGCCGTGGGGTCGTGTTTTTCAATTTTGCGGCGCGCGCTGAAGGCATCGACGGTATCGGACAATTCTTCGGAGACGATGAAGTCGATCGCGCGGCTGAGTGAGATCATCTGCTGCCTGACATCGCGGCGCTGGTCGGCGTTAAA
Organism: Leptospiraceae bacterium; assembly: GCA_016788945.1. Lineage (GTDB taxonomy): Bacteria > Spirochaetota > Leptospiria > Turneriellales > Turneriellaceae > Turneriella. Next base: position 3,661 of record JAEUSA010000117.1, on the reverse strand, counting down.
CGACTTGCGGTGGATTCCCCACAGCACACCGACAGGTTTACGGTCTATGATGACCGGAATACCCACGGCATAACGCACACCCTTTGGGGCCAAGCGCTTCATCGCCGCGTGCAGACGCTCTTCGGACGCGATGTGCAGAAATTCGACCATTGGCGGCAGGTTGTGCGCGGTATTATAGAGTGACTGGCGCATCATCTGCGCCGAGAGGTTCTTTTCATGGTTGATTGCCAACGGGCGGGTTCGCGCGATGAATTTCTTGAAGACATCGATCGAGCGGTGTTCAGCCAGTTCGCGCAGATGAAACTGCGACGAAGAGGCGGTTACCCGCATCACATCGCCGTCGATCATCTCGAAGACGCTGTATTCGAAGCAGTTGGTGAAATCCGCGAAGGAGAATGAGACTACTTTATTGACAAAGGCGGTCTGCACCTGTGAGATAAAATCATAGCGTTGCCGGGGCAAGGGTGGTATGTAGAGATAGCCCGGGCCCGGCTCATAAGACTGATCCAGATGAATTCTGGACGTGGTGCCTCGCTTCATCGGCCATTTTGGCGCGGCGCATAGCGCGACAAGAGAATCCACATACCGGCTGGCTTAATGCCGATACTTGGTTGACGCCGCAGTCAAGCTCAGCAATCTGCCACTCACGAAACAATGACACTCTATGCAGCAAAGGCCTAATTTTCCTCCACCCAAAAAGCCAACTGGCGACGGAGGCGGACAAGGCAGATTTAACCGATTCGCCAAACTCCGGCGACCCACCCGCGAACACCGCATTAACGAAGATATTACCGAGTCACAGGTACGTGTTATCGGTGAAAAGGGTGCAGAATTGCTATCAACGCGCGATGCATTGGCGCGCGCCAAATCACAAGGTGTAGACCTTGTCGAAATTACCAAAGGCCAAGACGTACCCATCGTTCGCCTCGTCGACTACGGCAAATTCAAGTTTGAAAAAGCCAAGAAAGAGAAAGAAGCAAAAAAGAAACAAAAAGTCATCCAGATCAAAGAGATCAAAATGGGGCCGAAGATCGACACCGGCGATTTTGACCGCAAATGCAAAGAGGCCATCAACTTTCTCAATGAAGGCGACAACGTCAAAGTCACGATGAAATTCCGCGGCCGCGAAATGCAGCACACCGCTTTAGGCGTTGAGAAGCTCAACGAATTTTATAATAAAGTCTCTGAATCAGCGCACATGGATAAAAAGCCCAATCTCGAAGGCCGCATGATGAGCATGACACTGCGGAGCAAAGGTGCGAAACCGAAGCCTGCTGGCACGCAAGCAGCACCTGCACCCGCTACTGCGACGGCAGCAGCTTCTACCTGAATTTCTTACATCGCATTCAGCGCATCGAGTTCAGCGTCGGTAAACCCAGCGCGTTTGCGTGCATCGCGGTTGATATTCTTCTTTGTTAATTTTGCCCCGGGTATTGAAGACAGAATATCGTCAGCAAATACGGCGGTTGTGACCTGATCCCGGGCGCAGGCATAACGAAACCATAAATCCCCGGCCCGCACATGGCTAATCTCGTCGTTGAAGATGATCGCGAGCGCCGAGCAAATCTCACCGGCAAATGCGTCATCAAATTGCGCGATCTTGCGCATCAGTTCCGGGTGCGCGTCGAGGCCGCCTGCCTCAAGATGGCGGTGCGTCGCTGCCATGCGCCGCCTAAGTGAAATCGCCGAACGGGCCATGGCATCAAAAATGCCAGTGTGTACAGAAAACGAGCCATAATCAAAACCGAGTTTTCTGATGAGAGTCTGCAGCATGGCGAAGTGGCGCGCTTCGTCGAAGGCGACGGTGAGCCAGTCGTCGTAATACTGCGGCGGCAGGTTGCGAAAACGATAGGCCGAATCGAGCGCGAGATCGATGGCTGAATATTCAATATGCGCAATGGCATGCAGAAAAACTGCGCGTCCCTCCGCCGTGCCAAGGTTGCGCCGGCGCTCGACTGCTGAGCCATGCACAATGCGGCACACCTCAACATAAGAAGGATTTCCCACAGGCCTGATAACGGACGCGTGATCAAAGCGCAAAACCGCCCCCGTAGAGAGTTGCTGCTGTAGGTTTGCCAATAAGCCGAGTTTCTGCGTAACCACGGTCTCTGCAATGATCTGTTCAACGGTCGCAAAGAACTCCATGGAATTTTGACTTTTTATTTTTACGCGCTGCGGCGAACATTCTAATCGGTAACTATGCGCAGAGGTGTTAGGTTATGTATTACAGGTAGCGAAGTAATGAACGGCTTCGTCCTCGACCGCAATACGCAGTTTTTCGCCTCCGAACTCTACGCGCTCGGCCTCGAACTCGTCGAAAGCCGCATTTTGCACGACGATAAAGAACAAATACTGAAGACCTGGCGCGAGTTCAGCGAGACGGGCGATATTATTGTGAATTCCGGCGGCCTCGGGCCTACATCCGACGATTTGACGGTAGACCTTCTGTGCGAGTGGTTGGGCGATCAGCCGATCTATGAGCCGCACGCCGAAAAACGCACGCGCTACTTTTTCGAACGCCGCGCGCGTGATAAAACCCGCGCCATTTCTGTCGAAGTTGCGCTGCGGCAGGCGCGCATTCCGTCACGCGCTCAGGCAATACGCAACACGGTCGGCCTCGCGCCGGGCATCTTTATTCCTGAGCAGCGTTTCATCGCATTGCCGGGTTTTCCCGACGAAATTCGTGGCATGTGGCAAGAGACCCTCGACAAGATCAGCTCGCTTGGCCTCCAGCGCTCGGCGACGCGTATTATTCCCGTCTGGGGGGTGGGTGAGAGCCAGCTTTTCACCGGTCTCGAAGTTCCTGAAGGCGTGAGTGTCGGCGTGCATGCATTGCCGTGGGGCTGTCGTCTGTTCTTGCGCGATGCCGGGGCAGGCGAGTCGATACTGAATGCCGCCGCCGAGGCGGTCGGCGCGCGTTACCCGGCGCAGGTCAGCGAAGATCCGCTGCGCGAGGTCATCGAATACTGTAGCGCGAATTCGCTCACACTGTCGCTGGCTGAAAGTTGCACCGGCGGTCTGGCGGCCAAGCAGGTGACGGATGTAGCGGGTGTGTCAGCCATATTCAAAGGTGGTGCGGTTACCTACGCCAACGAAGCAAAGCAGAACCTGCTCAAGGTTCAGGCAAACCTCATCGAAGAGTTCGGTGCCGTGAGTGCCGAATGCGCCCGTGCGATGGCCGCCGGTGCGGCACAGTTGTTCGATGCAAAGCTGAGCCTTGCGTTCACCGGCATCGCCGGGCCCGATGGCGGTTCTGCAGCTAAGCCTGTAGGCACCGTGTTCATCGCGCTGCACGACGCGCGTTCGGCAGAGACCCGCGTAGGCAAGTTCATGTTCCCGTTCGGGCGCGACCGTTTTCGCGCGGCGACGGTTGCCTGCGGATTTCTGGCATTGAGACAGTATCTCATGGCAGCTGAAAAGAAACCTTGGCCACTGGCGGAGTTCATTTGAATTTGCGTTATTAAATAGGAGTTCTCGCAGCGGTGCTTATGGACCGCGCGAGCACATATTCACGCAGTCTCTTATTAAGAAGCAATCAGAGTCCATCAGAGAACTAAATCTAAATTAAAGTTCAGTGAACATATATTCACTGAATGACGCGAACGTCATTAAATCCGGCTTTTTTGGCCCCCCCGGTATCCCGAGACTCATATAACAATGG
>JAEUSA010000104.1 GCA_016788945.1 Leptospiraceae bacterium | reverse complement strand
CCAGATAATACGGATGCTCGAGGCAGACTGCGGGAACGCAGCGAGAGCCACGCTGTCGAAATATACCTGAAAATTGTTCGAGAGGCCCGTGAGCGCATTGTCTACGCTGTCGACGGCCTTGATCTGAAGATTCGTGTAAGACTGGGCAAGCGTGACCGAAACGGTCGCCACACCATTCACAAACCCAGTGGCAGTGTTGGGGGTAATTGTGCCCGCTACGAGATATGTACTCAGGTTAACCGTGCCATTGTAAGCAGTGTTGGTCGTATTGTCTGAATTTGTCGCAGTTATCGTCAGGCTAAATGGCTGCCCTTTGAACGTGGTACCGGGAGCCACAACCTTGAATTGATTGAATACCACCTGCGAGGTTACGGTGATGTTATTGCTCACCGTTGTGAACGAAGCATCGGTTGAGTCTGTAACCCTCAGCAAAATCACCTCTGTGGTGTTGAGCGCCAGAGAAGCATTGTTATATACCACGGTGAAATTCTGCGTTCCCAAATACCATCCGCCGGCGGTCACGCTGGCAATGCTGCCGCCACCTACCTGCAGTGTGACATTCACCTTATTCTGGTAGTCTTGCTGAATGCCCTGCGGCATCGCTGTATTGGTCGCGGTCACCGTGATCGTGAACGGTTGCCCGACGGTGATCGGCGAAGGAGAACTGATCTTGAGCCCCTTCGTGCCGCCGGTGGGAAATTTGAGGTTGAGCAGATCGGTGGTCGAATAATCTTTACAGGCCGCGAAAATCGCCGCCGCAAACAAAATAAAGATGCGACATAATTTCTGCATGGTGACCCGAATACGCCTGCCGTTAAGACGATCTCTCTATCGGTAGTGTGTCAATCAGTAAGCAATGATTCACCCCCCCCGAACAGGGGGTAGCCGTTTGCGCGCAGCGATGGCTGCAATCGCCCGCACCAGGTTCTGTCCCACTTCAGAAAGAATAACCCCCAGCGTCACAGTCGCAGCTCCCGCCGCGGCGCGGCGAGAGAACTCTTCGAATGCAAAGGCCACTGCAAAGACCATCGCAAACACCGGCTCGAGCGCAAAAACCACGCCGGCGCGCGAAGGTGTTGTCAGCGGCTGGTAACGCATCTGCAGCATCACAACAATGAGCGTACCCGGCAGAACAAGGTAAGCCATGGCCAGACCGAGACCCGTGCCTGCCTGCCATCGGATGCCTTCAGTTAACGTCATCGGTATCGCCAAAACCGCCACGGTAAAAGCCTGCACCGCAGAAAGCAATCCGCGCGTGTCGGGCGTGCTCCACAGATCGACGCCAATGATGTATAGACTGAAAGCCAATGCACACCCCAGCGTCAGCCAATCACCGCGGTTCCAGTGGATGAAACCTGCGGGGGATGTCAGTAGGTAGAGACCTGCCATGACCAGAATTGCCCCGGCAACGGTAAAGAGTGAAGGCAACTTGCGACTCATGGCAAAAGAAATCAGCGGAATAAACAGCACGAGAGATTCGGTGAGGAATGCTGAACGCGAGGTCGTCGTCCATTGTAAGCCAAGGGTCTGTAATCCAAAACCGGCGAAAAAGAATACACCAAGAATGAATCCCCGCAACAGAAGCTGACGGTTCCAATATCGACCGGCACCGCGCAGAAACAGCGCAAACAAAACGCCAGCAAACGCAAAGCGCAGCGCCACGATCAGCCACGGTGAACAGAATTTTAGGGCGTATTTGACTGCGGGAAACGTGCCACCCCAGATTACGGTACAGAGCACCAGCATCCATTCTGGCTTGCTCTGCAATCTCATGGCGGCTCGTGAATGCCGGTTTCCCGTAACCCGTTAGCCGACAGCGGCTTTACTCAGTTCGACACTGAGTAACGTACTCACACCGGGTTCGTTCATCGTGACGCCATAAAGCACCTGCGCCTTACCCATGGTCTTTTTATTGTGCGTGATCAAAATAAACTGCGTGTTTCTCGCAAACTCGTCGAGCAGTGTCAAGAACCTGCCCACATTCTGCTCATCGAGCGGCGCATCGATTTCGTCGAGCACGCAGAACGGCGATGAGCGCACCATATAGATCGCAAACATTAGCGCAATCGCCGTCATTGCCTTTTCGCCGCCCGACATCAGGCGCATGGATTTGGTTTTTTTCCCGGGCGGGGTTGCTTCAATTTCGATGCCGCTCGCGAGGGGGTTTTCCGGGTCGAGCAGGTCGAGCTTGGCCTGCCCGCCGTTAAACAGCTTGCCGAAGATTTCGGCAAAATTGTGATTAATCTGCTCGAACGATTCACGAAACAGGGCCTCTGACTTGTTGTGAATCTCGGTCATTACCTTGAGAATGTCTTCCTGCGCTTTGAGTATATCATCTACCTGAGTCTGTTGGTGATCGTACATCTCTTTCAGATGGCGGTGTTCTTCGATCGCCAGCTGGTTGATTTGGCCCAGACCCGATATTTCGCGCTGCAATTCGGTAAGCTTTTCTTTTTCATCGGACAGCACGAGCTTACCCGATGTAAACTGGCCTGAGAGTTCTTGCCAGGTAAGCGCATAGTCGTTATAAATATTTTGCAGCAAGGAATCACGGGTGCCGTTCAGTGCACCGATTTTCCCCTCAAGCTCGTTGGTTGCGGCAAAAACTTCATCGGTTTTGCTGCTCTCGCGGCGCATGGTGTCGGCCAGCTCCTTGCGCTTCTCGTCTACTTTCTGAATATCACGTTCGATACCGGCAATGCGTTGGCCTTCTTTTTCGATGCTACTTTTGAGCTTTTCCACTTCACGCGTAAGGTTCTTCTGTTCTTGCGTCAATTGCACAACGGAGCGGTCTGTCTCGGTAAATTGTGCGCGCACAAAACCCATATTGCTCTCTTCATGCGAAATCTGCTGCGTGAGGTCTTTTTCTTTGGCTTTTATACTGTTAATTTCGACGTTGAGGGATTTTATATCGCCTAAAAGCTTTTCGCGCTCTTGCTTTTTGAGAGCTGCCTCTTCAGCCAGCGCCAACTTCTTATTATTCAAACGCGCTGTTTCTTTCTCGGCATGGTCGATCAGTTTTTCGAGCGCGCCGATTTCTTCATCGAGTTCTTCTTTGCGCGAATGCACACCACCTTTTTCAAATAGAATCTCGTAAAGGCCGCGGCTCATTTCGGCAAGGATATGCGCCTTTTCGGCGATTTTGCCCAACACACGGCTATCTTTCAGCCGCTGTAGATCTTTGCGCATCTGCGGCAGATGATCATCAGGGGCCGCGATAATCGCCGCCAAAGCCGCTTCGGTTTCATTACAATAGAGTTCAATTTCCGTAAAGGCCTGCTCGCGGTTTTTAGCCGATTTTTCCCAACGCGATTTCTCGTTTTTCAGTGAATCGAGAAGCTCGCGAATTGTTTCTTCTTGCCGCGCGCGAACTTCGTCGAGTTTACGGCTGGCTTCGGCTCTTTCGCCTTCTATGCGCGCCAGTTCGTTGTCGGCAGTAACAACTTCGTGCGCGCATTCGTCGATGCGCTTCTGCAGGCGTGCAATCTCTTTTTCGATATCAGTCACTTTGAGATCAAGCTTCAGAGTGAACTGATTTTGTTCTGCGGCTTCTGATTTCAGGGCCTTGATGCGCTTCTCGAACTGTTGTATCCGTTCTTTGAGGCTCGCGAGTTGCGTCGACAATGCACCTTTTTGTATCTCTTTTTCGTTGATTGCCTGGTTAAGCTGTTCGATTTTCTGCGTGGCAATCTGGCTCGACGTGTCTTTTTTGTGTAGTTCTTCTTTCAGGTTGCGTTCGTCATCGTCGAGCCCGGCAAGCCGCTCTTGCATTTGAATGAGTTTCTGCTGTATTTTTTCTTTTTCTGCATGGCGGCGGCTGAGTTTCTCTTTCAGATCTTCAAGCTTCTCATTAGAATCTTTCACCATCAGATAGCGTATCTTCAGATCATGATCTTTATACTTCGCCATCAGCGTATTATACTGCGTGGTTTTTTTCGCCTGCGCCTCTTTAACTTTCAGCTCCCGATCGAGTTCACGCTGAATGTCCTGCACGCGAGTCAGGTTTAGTTTGGTATTCTCAAGGTTTTTTTCCGCTTCTTCGCGCTGAGCTTTGAAGCGCGATATGCCAGCCGCCTCTTCAAAGATGAGCCGCCTGTCTTCGGGTTTGCTCGAGAGAATCTGGTCCATCCGCCCTTGTTCCATGAACGAATAGCTTGATTTACCGACGCCGGTGTCGCGAAACAGATCTTCGATTTCCTTGAGCGCAACACGGCTATCGTTGATAAAATATTGGCTCTGGCCGTCGCGGTAGAGGCGGCGACCGACCTTCACTTCGTCGGTATCAATCTTCAACTGACGCACATTGTTGTCGAATGTCAGTGAAACCTGCGCGAAATTTGCTGCTTTGCGCGTCGCCGTACCCGCGAAAATGACGTCTTCCATTTTTTCGCCGCGCATCGTCTTAACAGATTTTTCGCCGAGCACCCATTTGATGCTGTCGAGAATATTCGACTTACCGCAGCCGTTCGGCCCCACCACGCCTGACACCGACGTGCTGAACGAAACCTTGATTTTGTCGGCAAATGACTTAAAGCCGAGGATTTCTAACTCTTTGAGTCTCATTTTTTACTTCAGAAAAATTTCCGCATGTATTCGCTTGCGCGAGTGTTGGCGAATATTTTTGCAGCACCACATGGCCCCGGGCGAACTTAACGGAAAGTATGCCCTGTACCGGTTCGGCTATGAAGAAGGCCGGTTTTCGATTTTCGCCGACACCGAAAAGCTAAAAGGAATTCCGCTCGTTTCGGCGCGAGACCCGGTACGTGAGGCCGAACGCCACATCGGCTCGTTTCGCCTGAGGCCCGGTATGCTCGCAGTCGTTGCCGGCATCGCCCACCTGCCGATGCTCGAAATGCTCGTCGAGCAGCTGCAGAGTAAAGAGGGCCGGGGGGGATTAATCGTCGCCTTCGAGGCCGATACCGAGCTGTATTTGGCATTGCGAAAACTGCGGCCGGAGGTTTTTGCCCACGTCGCGGTCATGGTTCCTGAAAACCTTACAGCACTTTCGGAACTTGTGGAAAATATCGATGTCGAGCATTTTGCGGGATACCGTGTGTTCGAAGTGGCGGGCAGCATCTCACTGCAAAAAGACTTCTACACGAGGACGATCACTGACCTTAAGAAGAAATTGGCCTCACGCTTTTCTGACCTGTTTACGAGATTGGAATTTGAAGAGCGCTGGGTATTCAATGCGCTCAGCAAGCTACCGCTGATGCATGCCGCCCGCCCGGTATCATCCCTTTTCGGCCTCGGGCGCGGGGGCAGTGCGCTGATCGTTTCGACCGGACCATCGCTCAGAGACTCATTGCGTGAAATACGCGCCTGCGCAGAACATTATTTTATCGCCTGCGCCGACTCTGCCTACCGGGTACTCGTCCGTGCCGGCATTCGCCCGCATCTGGTTTTTTCGCTCGATAGCCAGGCACACACGGCGAAACACTTTGGCCTGTTACCGCGCGGCATGAAAGGCAACTATCCGATTCTGGTTTGCGATGCGGTGTCGAATCCCTGCGTTGCGCGCGACTGGCAAGGTGAAATGGCGATCTCTTTCACGGCCCAATACATCGATAGCATCTCCGCTTCGGGAAAAACGGAAAGCCGGCGCGTCGTAAGCCCCGGTTGCGACTACCTTGAAGAAGAACATTTTTTTTCCGGTCAAGCAGGCATCATACCCGGTGATCTGCAATCCGGTGGTTCGGTCGCAACTTCCATATTCGATCTGATGCGTCTTATGGAATTTGACCGCATCGTACTCATCGGCCAAGACCTCGCCTACACGCGACGCGAGATACACACACCTGGCACGCACCACACCGACGAATGGCTCAGCAAGACAACTAACCGTTTGCAGCCACTCGAGAATATTAACGAACGCGTCATTCGCAGACGGCATACCAAGAGAGAAATCTCGGTGACGGGCAAACCGATTGTCACCGATTATGTACTCTCGCTCTATCGTGATTGGTTCACGACAGCTATTGAACGACTGCACGAAACCGGCAATACTTCTCCGCTGCGCGAGACTGCGCAAACTATCTTCAACGCCACGCGTGACGGATTACCCTTGAACGGCGCACAGATTTTACCCGAACTTACCACGGACATGCCGGGGATTAACACACAAATTCTAGAAAATTTTCTGCGCGCCGGGTTTATGCAAATAGATCGAAAGCGTCTCGATTCACTGCAACGCCGCATCGCCAATGCACATCATGACAGCAGGTCTGAAGCCTCGTTGCCTTTTTTGCGCTACGTCGGTCGTCGTTTTGCCATTAAAGCCCTTCGGTCGCCCGAACAGAAAGATACTCTGCTGAAGCGACAGTTAACGAAACAACAGAACTTTCTACGCAAAATCGGAAACAAACTTTACCGCCATGCGTGATGATAATATCACACAGCGTTTCTCCGCCTGGGCCGCACGTTTCTGGCCATTCTGGCTCTACCATGTGCGGCGATTCGCGTGGCCGATCATCGCGATACTCGTAATGACGAGCGTCATCGGTTACCGCTACGGCAGACAAATTCGCATCGACACGAATCTGCTGCACCTGTTACCGTCGGGCACAGATTCGCTCGAAAGGTTGACCGCGCTCAGAAACGAATCGCACATTAAAGGATTTCTCGTTCTCACCTTAGAAGCCGCCACGCCACAGAGCGACGCTGACCTCGTGCAGACGGCGCGCAAGATCGAAACCATGCTCAAGGCCAATGACTTTCTACAGACTTCGACGAACAGCGTAATCTATGAGGTCCCCGGCCATTTTTTGCAGAAATATTCGCTGTATTACGCTGATTATACAGACCTCGCCCAGATCAGAGACCGGCTCGCCAATACCATTCGACAGACCAAAAGAAGTGAGAACCCGTATTTTGAAGACCTTGAACAGGTCGCGCCAGCAAAGTTTTACATCGGTGATATACTCAACAAATACCGAAAGCGCTACCTGAGTAGCAATGCATTTATCGATAATGACCACCGCCGCATCGCCATGCTGCTTTCGCTGAAAACCTCACCCGATGACATCCAGTTTTCGCAATCTTACCTCTCGGCACTGCGCGACACCATCGAAGCACCGCTCAAGCAAAAAGGTTATACCTTACAATTTTCCGGGCGTTATGCCTCCGATGTCGAAAAGCAGAAACGCCTCGCCAGCGATATCAGCCAGTCGACGACGATTACCCTGCTGATTCTCACCGCTTCGCTCATTGTCTTTTTCCGATCGCTGCGTGTGATGCTGGTAATCGGATTACCCGTGCTCGCCGCGCTGGGTTATACATACTTTGCCGCTTGGTATTTTATCGGCCAAATCAGTATCATTAGTTCATTTCTGACTTCGATTCTTCTCGGTCTCGGCATCGATTACGGAATTCATCTTTTCTCGCGCTACAAAGGCGAGCGGTTGCGCGGGCACGGTATGACACAGGCGCTCGAAGGCACGATGCGCAACCTGTTCCGTGGCTTGTCGTTTGGCATGATCAGCACCGCGGCGGTTTTTCTCACGCTGAGTTTTTCTCGCTTTATCGCCTTTGCCGAATTCGGCAAAATCGCCTTCGCCGGCATCATCTTCTTCTTTCTGGCGTTCATCCTGTTTTTTCCCGCACTGATTTTTTTGACCGAAAAATACTCGTTCACAACCACTGAACCGTCGCACATGCTGGAAAAAACGCACAAAATACGCGGATGGCATATTGCACTGATTATCGCCATTACCGGCTATGGCACGTTTGTACTGACCCGGCCACCTTTCGAATATGACTTCTTCGAATTGGAACACACCACGACTGCGCAGCAGACCGGCCTGCGCGTTTTAGAAAACCGCGAGCACATGGTCGTGTACTCCTTCGACGGCCTCGAAAAGCTGAGAGTCGCTGAAGCTAACCTTCGTAAAATTGCACGCGAAATCAGCGACCGCGATTGTGCCGGCGAAGGTAATTTGGCGAAAAAGAATTCTCCGCAGGGAATGCACTCGTGTGCGCCTGAATTCCACAGCGTACGCGATCTCATACCCGAAGACGCCGCGCGCAAGTATCAGGTGCTTTCAGAAATTCATGCGTTGCTCAAGCAGGCAGAGGTTTTTTCTCTGGTCACGCTCGACAGCGCCAACTTGCGCCGAATTCGCTTTGGTTTGAGTATGACAGAATCACCGCCGGTAACCATCGACGCAATTCCGCTGGCTTTTCGACAACACTTGGTCGGTAATGGACGATATTATCTGTACGTGTTCCCCAAAGACGCGCGCATGTTTCGCCGCGGGGCCCTCGATTTCGCCGCGGCATTTCGCGAGACCTGTACACTCGATCTGCCTGCCGCGCTCTGCCCACGCGAGCATCTAGCGCGCGGGATCTCTGATCTCTACGTTCTCGACGACATTCTTGGTACGGTGATGCGTGACCTACTTAAAGAGATAATCCTCATTTCTGCCGTTATTGCGATTCTCGTGCTGTCCATGACGCGCAGACTTGCGGGTGTCGCCATGATCTTGGCGCCGCTCATCGCGGGAATTCTCGGCTTGTTCGCGCTGATCGGCGTTTGTCACCAGCTCAGCCCTTCATGGCTCTTTGAGTTTAACTATATCAACCTGCTCGCCATACCGATTTTGCTTGGCGTCGGCATCGACAACGGCATATATCTTTATTCACACGCCAAAGAACTCGGCCTTTCACAGGTAAACCACATCATGATCAGCACGGGCGGATCAATCTTTATCTCGAACTTCACTACCGCAATGGGATTTCTTTCACTCACAATCTCAAGCCACATCGGTCTTGCATCTTTTGGTTTTATTACGTTCGCAGGCATGCTGTGCGTATTCTATTCATACCGCATTCTGTTTCCCGCGCTGTCGCGATTCTTTGAAAAATTAGAGGCGGAAATTTGAAACATTGCTGCATGGCCGTGTTGTTTTCAACGGCACTAACTGCGCAGAGTTACGACCTCAAAAATGAAAAAGCGGCAATTGCCCGCATCGAAGCTTCCGTCGCGGCCGGCGGCCATGCCGATTTCATGAAAGAATGCGATGAACTGCTCGATCCGCATCGCATCAATGCGCTTGCTTGGTATCTGTGCGGCAAACATTTGTTATCGGTACCCGTGAAAGATCTTGCGCAGGGGCGAAAGAATGCGCGCATTGCCTACGCACGCCTCAAACGCGCCGCCGATGATTTTGCGCGCACGAGCAAACAGGTTTTTTACGCGACGGACGCGCAACAGTACCTTGGACTCGCTGCAATGCTCTTAGGCGATCTCGACCGCGCACAAGTGCATTTCCGCAGCGTGTTATTGCGCGATAATCGCATTCCTGCTGCGTGGTATAATCTCGGTGTCATATATGAACTGAAGGGTCTCACCGAAGAATCGATGCGCGCCTACGACCGTTACCTGAGGCTGAAGAACGCAGGCGACGCAAGCGAGTTCTGAATTCGATTTGGGTTGACCGCGCTAAAGCGCTGCTGCGAAAGTCGTCCATTCGATGCGCGTGCGGATTGTTTTTTTACTGATCGTTTTTTCCGTTAACGCCGTATACTCCGCGAAAGCCGCCAAAGCGGGCGCAGCAGCGATTGCGAAGCCCGAAGAAAAAACTGAACCTTTGGCTGAAATAGGCCTCAGCACCGGACAGGTAGTTAAGGGCATTATCGTCCGCGTCGGCGAAAAAGAGATCGTTTACAAAGATGATCCAAAATCGCCGGAAAAATCTCTACCTGCCGACGCAGCGATCTTCATTCGGTCACCCGCAGGCGAATACCGTTTTATTTTCCCCCCCGAAACGGCAGAGCAGGCAGCCACGGCAAAAAACGAACCGCAGAATTCAGAATTCATCATCATTGCCGGCATCACCGGACACTTCGCCGATAACTCCGCTACCGGAGACTTTACCAATGAATATGCGAACGCGCTCGCAGTGCAATATAATCAGCAATTGAACCCGAAGGGCTTCACCGCCCGTGAGACACGCGAAGCCGCAGCGGTGCAATGGCAGTTTCATGCCGAACCCCGGCTCGTCTATTCGCAGCTCATGTTGGGGTTTAGTCTCGGCTATGCGGCCCTACCGAAGACGGCCGCACTGGTGAGTTCGTCGTTTTATACCGGCCAGCTGACATTAAATGTCGACGGCTTTTTTATACCCGCGGTGGCGATGGTTTATTACCGCTGGGTTACCGGCCCTGACTGGGGAATCAACCTCGGTGCCGGGGCGGGGGTGCTGTATTCTTCCGTTCAGTTTACTCAGAATAACGGCGCCGCGAGTGATTACCAGATATTTACCAGTTATAATCCGATGCTGGTCTTTAAACCCGAACTCACCTACCGGCTTGGGCGCTTCACGCTGATTGCGGCATTGCCCGTCTATTGGGCTGAATCGCGAGACCTGAGCGACGGCGATACGACGCTCTCGTCAGTGAGCAAAGTTAACGCAATTTCAGCCAACCTGACGGGCATAGGGTTTTCCCTTTCGTTAGGTATGAACCTGTTTTGAGCGCTGCAGCATAGCATAGGGACATGTTTGTGTACAGCCTGTATACTTCTTGACAAAGTGTTACAAAAGGTAACACTGGGCTATGAAGGTACTGAGAAGACAGAAGAACCTGAGTTTCGGTACCAGCCCAGATAACGAACAGGGACTCAAGCTCGACCTGCGCTTTGACGAAGACACAAAAACCGCCTATGGCGAGATTGTTCTTCCGGTGCACTTTCAGGGTAACCAGCCTGAGTGCGTACACCCCGGTATAATTGCCGTCATGCTCGATGAAGTCATGATGAAGATCAATCAGGCATTGAATCTCAACGTCAATACCGGCGAAGTAACTATTCGTTATCTGCAGCTTGCTAAAGTGAACGAGCCACTCTACCTGCGTGGTTATTTCGTCAAAAAGAACAAACGCGTGATTGAAAATCGTGCGGAGCTCGAAGACGACATCGGCAAAATCGTGGCCCGCGGTAAGGGCAAATACATCGAGCAAGATCTTTGATACAAATTACACATAAGGCGCTTTCCGCCTTATGTGTAATTTGCAAACCTACTTCGCGGACGCTTGCGTACGCGAACTCGCCGAAGTGGTGAAATGGTAGACACGCCGCACTCAAAATGCGGTGGGGGCAACCCCATGTCGGTTCAAGTCCGACCTTCGGTACAGTTTTCTCCTATTCAAGGGGGGTATACATGCAAAACCAGAAAGGATATCCGGCCTGGCAGTTTGCGCTTGAAGCTACCGCCATCACTGTATTTTTTTCGTATATCGGTTTGTTTGTTTACTCTGCTGTGACTAACTATTCAGCGCGCGCAGAGCAGTCATCTTTACTATCAGTGCAACTGGTCTTGTACGCCTTGTTTGCTTACATCACTGCAGATTTTGTTTCGGGTCTGGTGCATTTTCTGGCAGACAATTTTGGCAATCCGGAGACACCGTTTTTCGGTAAGGTATTTATCTACGCGTTTCGCGAGCACCATGTCGATCCAAAAGCAATCACACACCACGCATTTGTCGAAACCAATGGCGCCAACTGCCTTGTTTCACTGCCGGGTCTGATCTACTTTCATCATGCCAGCGCTTCTGTTTTGGATTACACATTTCGCTTTTACTTTTTAGTATTTTATCTCGGCATCTTTCTCACCAACCAGATACATAAGTGGTCGCATCTCGATAATCCACCACGGCTGATTGCCGCACTGCAACGCTGGCACCTCATTTTGCCGCCGGCGCACCATGCGATTCACCATGCGGCTCCATACGATAAGTATTATTGTATCACCTGCGGGTGGCTCAACGCCCCGCTGCAACAGCTACATTTCTTTCAGGCGCTGAAAAAAGTTCTCCGCTGGGATTTCAGGTAGCGCCGATTTCCCGAATCAGCGGCGTTACTACGCTGCGTCGAGCATGCTCATGCTCAGCACGAGATCTGCATAATTGCGTTTCGTAATCAGCTGGTTCGCGTCACGCCCCGCCAGTTGTTTGAATTCAGCGAGATTGTGATGGCTGAGTGTGAAAATCTCTTTTCTTAACAGCGCAGCCTCTGAGCTTCTGCCCGTCGCTGCAGCCGCGCGCGAGGCCCACAACAGCGCCTGCGCCTTACGGTATGGGGATTCTTCGAGCGAAACTGCCTGCATAAAGTGCGAGAATGCTGCTTCATTATCGCGCGCTTCCAAGGCTAAGGCTCCTTGCACGAAACGCAATGAGCCGTCTTCTCGTGCTGCGGCAGCAGCGAGAGCGATTTCACGTCGTACATCGTCGAGCGGTGCGCATTCGTGATCTAGCAGGTAGCCGCGCTGAAAATGGCGGTAGGCTTCGCGGCCTTCACCCGCGGCATAATGCGCGGTCACAGCACTGAGTTTTTCTTTGGCTACATCGACTGTTTTGAGTGCGTCTCCCGACCAGTTAACGTCATGGTTGATGTACGGTCCCCAACCAGTGGGCGCTTCGCCGACAGACAATGAAATGATACCCGACTGCAATTTAAAGACCACCGACTGCACCGACATTACATAACCGATGAGTGAGCCCATCATACGACTTTTACCCGGCGCATCGACTTCGAAATCTGCACCCAACAGGTTTTGCATGTCGGTGAGCGTCGCCCCGCCCATCGCTTCGGTTTCACGGAAGAAGTTCTCGATGAGGCGCAGGCGATCGACCGTATACGAAGTCCAACCGTTGCTGGTGGCAATTTCACCCGGCACCATGTCGCTGTGCAGGTAATGGTTCGTCTGCGCGTGGCGGCCGTTCTTCGCCCAAGTGACGCGCATTTTTTTCGCGGTGGTTTCAATCAACGCGGCATTTTTTTCCCGCGCGGATGTCACCATGATGCCCCAGGTCGAAGCAACCTTGTGCCGGCTGACGATGTTGATGGCGTCTTCTATCGTGCGCGAATTGCGGATTATTTCATGGCCGAGGTCGATGACCCCGGTCGATTGAAAATCCACATCTTTGTGAAAACGCGTGTGAAACGTTACTGTCAACCCTTCGGCGTTGAAGGCCGTGATACCGGGTACATCCGCACCGCGAGCGCCGAGGTAACCGTAGGGTATGCCGTGATCGGGATTGCAGTAGACGATCGTCGGCGATTTATCCCACACCCCAACGCCGGGAAAATCAAAGTTGCGCGCATGCATGAGTTCACCGTCAGCAGAGAGCGGGCCAAACACCACGGCCGAGGTACACGCGCCAAGCGCGTGCACGAGCGGCTTACCTGCTACCTGCACGGCACCTAATTTACCCAATACACCGATCGAGTTCTGAAAGACATCCATCACCAGCATGTGGCGGGTCATTTCGGGCGAAAGGTTCGCCGCGCGCGCCATCGCCTGCGCCCGCGCTTCATACTCGGGCAGTCGCCCTTTCACCATGGAGTTCACCGCCCAGTTTATCAGCTCCCCTGCGACGCGGCGCATAGGCCCCTTACGCACCCTGCGCGGCATGCCTGAAACGATCAGCGACTGCGCCATTTGCGGATAAAAATCCATCAGCTTTTCATAGCCGCCCTGCGCAGCCATAATCTCACCGTATTGTGCGCCCATCTGCGCCTGCGTACCTTTCAGGCGAATTTCAAGCAACGGGTTGGTAATGATGCGTTCGGGTGTCATGGTTGACACTCAGGCCTTGTGTGCACCGCGTCAATCAGAAATATTCGCGCAGCAACTCATTGGCCTCTTGCCGCACGATGACGCTCTGGCTGCGGGTCAGGGTTTTGAGTCTAACTTGCGCCTCACGTGTCTTGGTACGCGCGAGCTCGCGCATGACCAAAATGAGTTCTGAGGCAGATTTACAATGGTAACTGCGCTTCATCATATAGGGCCAGGCGGTCTCGTCATCGTACCAGACGAGAGTCCGGTAGATTTCGGCGACCACCTGCGGATTCTTTTCGTTGAGATGAAAGAGGACAGTATAAAAATAATTCTTGGCCTTGCGCTCCGCCTTGAACCTGCGCAGCGTGCGGTAGGCAGCCTCGCGCACCAACCACTCTTTGTCGCCGGTCAACTTTACCACCGAAGGCAAAACGGCGTCATCGGAATTCAGGCTTTCGACGACGAGCAAGGCTTTCCAGCGGGTGATAACGTCTTCGCTGTTCAACAATCCGATCGCCTGCGGCAAAAAATCATCGAGTTCGAGACGCAAGATCGTATCGAGTGCAACGACGATGACCGCACTGTCATCGTCGGTAATGGCCGCCGCAATAATCTCATTATCTTCGCGAACCCGGTTCTTACGCGTGATCGTCTCGAGATATTCGGCCTGCCGCTGCCAGTCGAGCGTATTGAATGTATCGAGAGCAATTTTCTCCGGCTCTGCCGCATCGGGGTGCTGCGGCGTCTTGCACGAGGTAGTCAAAAACTGCGTGAGAAGACAGAAAACAATGGCAGCGCGGATTTTCACTGCAAGACAAATACCTTTTGCAGCTGCAGCCGGCGTTCATCGCCGTATTGGGTCGAGTTCGCCGTAATTTGCATTCTGACGACGCCGTACGCAATCGTCGAACCGATAATAGCACCGGTCAACACGTCGGTGAAATAATGTTTATCAGCGGCAATGCGCAGGTATGCCGGAAAAGCCGCGAGCAGAATGGCAATGCTGTAGATTGCGGTACTGTACCGCGGGTAAGATTCGGCAAGCAGCATCGCGCTGGAGACAGACAGGGCAAACGAGTATGACGAATGACCACTGAAGAACGATAACTTGCTGTCGGGGTTCGAGTAGTCGTTGCCATAATAGGCATAGGGCCGCGCACGTGCGAATGAGAATTTGGCGATCTGCGTGATGACACCGGTTGCAACCGCTGCCTCAGAGATCGTCAGCGCAGCCCGGCCATAATTGTGGTTGGTCGCGAGCGGTGAAAGAAAAGCCGCGGTCGGCATAATACCGAACAGCATGATGTCACTCAACGTTGCAGCGGTTTTGGTATTCGACCACTTCAACCCGTCGCGCACTGAAGCGTCGAGAGCGGGCGGGGTTTTCCAGCGCGGTTCATCGGGTACGATGTCTTTCTTGTACACTTCGGTCGCACCGATGCCGATCGCCCCCGTCAGCACGCCCGCAAGCTCATAGCCGGGCAGCGAAGCATGCGCCGCGCCAGCTCCGGCGAGGCCGATGAGAAGGGTGAGAGTGCTGAGGTATCTGCGCATGGATATAAATTTTTCTGTCCGCCGCAACGCGGATACAAAGCATTTCCTTGAGTCACAACCGCTATGTCAATTCAAACTCCGCGATTTATCGATAACCTCGAACGACGCTACCATCGATTCGGCATTGAAAATCTCGGCATGATGCTCGTAATTTTGCAGGGCGTTGGCTTTCTTGCGCTGAAATTTGCCCCGCTCGTGATACTCAAATTTGTCTTTATTCCCGAACTTTTTCTCCGCGGCGAGGTGTGGCGGGCACTGACTTTTATCGCGCTACCCCCGACCGTCGACATCTGGATCGTCTTCGCGCTAATGTTCCTTTATTGGATCATGCAGATACTGGAACAGACTTGGGGCCCATTCAAGACGACCCTCTATTTATTTTCGGGGCTGATACTTTCTCTGGCATATTCTTTTGCTACCGGCTATCCATTAACTACGTTTCTTTATATTGAATTTTCGCTCGTTTTCGCCGTGGCGATCAATTACCCGCAAGAAGAAATTCATCTGATGGGCATTATTCCACTCAGAATCTGGATGCTCGGTCTGTTTTATCTGCTAATTGTCATTTACGATTTCGCGATGGGTGGCTGGTTATTGCGGGGTTATATTCTGACCGTCTTTGGCAGTTATTTTATTTTTTTTGGGCAACACCATTTTCAGGAACTGCGCAACTACCTGCGTCGCAGAAACTGGCGCGGTTAAGAGGTAAACATGAAGGCTATAACGATCACGCTTTTTACATTGTTAATCCCCGCGCTGCACGCCGCGGGCCGCACTCATTGGTATGAAATCGATTACGACAAATCGCAGATAGGTTTTCTCGCCAAATCACGCGTCGTCAATGCCAACGGCCTGTTTCGCAAGTGGCACTTCAAGGGTAAAATATCAGGTACGCTGCACGTTGTCGGCGATCTTGAGATCGATTGCAACTCGATTGACACCGACAATGAACGGCGCGACAAACATCTGCGCAGCGCCGATTTCTTCGACTGCGGCAAAATACGGCAGCATACCTTTCGCATTCGCACAGTCAAACCGGACAATGCCAATGCGCTCAAAGCGACCAAATACGAGGTTCACGGCGAACTGACACTGCGCGGCACCACACAAAATGTCGAGTTCACGCTGACCCGCGAAGGCAATGAGAATGCGTTTTCTCTCACCGGCAGCGTGCTCATTGACCGGGAAAAATTCGGCATTACCTATAACAGTGCGCTCAACCCGATCGAAAAGATTGTGCGCATCGACATCCGGGTGGCACTCAAAAAGAAAGCGGAGAAATAATCATGCGGGGTCTCAAACACCGCGGCCTGCGCGCACTGATCATATTTCTGATTATCGCCGGTGTAGTCACTTTCTGGGTCTTGAGGCCGATTAAAGAAACAGACTTCAGCACGCCCGGCTTCACCCCGGTGCGCGATGATGCGCTGGCCCAAAACCTTGCCCCCATTATTATCGGTGATGAAAAGTACGGCTCTCCGACGCGATTGTTATACCGTATGGCGCGCAGTGCTACGGGAGATACCTACATCGCCTATCATCCCTTTTACCCCGATGAAGAAAATCCGCACAGCGGGTTTGGCGCACTGATGAGCCGCCTGATTTATACCGGTGGCTTACACCTGAAAGATATTATGTTTGGCAGGGCGGATATCGAACTTATCGAAGTGGTCGTCGGTAAAGCGGGTAAACCCGAATTGTTGGCTTATGAAGACGCTGAAAATTATAATCCCCGTGCGTTTTCCGTGAAACATTTGCCGAAGTCGGTTAAAAACCCGGTGCAACCGTTTTGCTTTTCAACACCGACTTGGAATCATATGTTCGCTCTTGCGGATGCAAAACTCTGCACGGGCAAAAAGCCGCTCAAAGCTGAATATTTCACCGAAGCCGAATGGAATCAGTACCGCATGGTAAAAAAGACCGAAGCAATTCTGCGGCGAAACCGCATGCACCGCGTTTACGAGCGGGTCAGTGCACCCTGATAGCCTGTATCGCTTCTTGCGCGGCGCTCTTGACGTCTTCGTCGTAACGCGACTGCAGTAGTTTCAACAGCGGAATAAATGACTTACGCGCCTTGAGAATACCGAGCGTATGGCAGACCTCGCGCAGCGCTTTCTCGTCGTCTGATGAATCTTGAAAGTCGGTCAGGTATTTCTCAATTTTCGCCAACAGCGCCGGTATAGCGAGATCGGGAAATTTTGTATAGGCACTCAGTGTATGCGCACAGGCGGCGATAACGACCGGGTGGTTTTCTTCTTTTAGCGCTTTCGAGACGCTCGTCGCTATAGGTTGCGCGACAGCTGACTCTTTAAAGACAATTGCCGCGCCGCACGCAGCTTCGCGGACGTCGGGGCTTTTATGCACAAGCCCCGCATTTATGCCGTCGAGGTAGCGCTGCGCAACCAGTTCACCTTCTGTTTTCGATTGTTGATAGAGTACCGAAATTTTTTCGAGGGCGCGCACTTTGGCATAGCGTAGTGTTTCAGGGTCTTTGACTATCTTTACCAACAAATCGCTGTGCCTCAGATCATAGTCGCGAATACGGTCGAGAATTTCCGGGCGTGACGAATCGGCATATAAGCCGCCGCCAATGAACAGCGTGGTCAGTATGCAGGAGCGAATACGCATTTATGGCTTTTTATCCAGTTCTGCCGGTTCATGCCGCCGGTCGTAACTGTGTTTGTGCTCGTGTCGGTGTATTGCGTGATTAATAAGCCTCGCGAGATCGTCGAAGTTATCACCCGGTCTCAGCTTGATATCGGAATATTCACCCGTCGCAAGGTAGTGATTCAGTACTTTCTTGATCTTAAACACCGGGCCGGCGACCTTATGTGAGAAGAATACACTGTAGATCATGATGATGATAATGTTGAGCAGAGTGACGGCGATCACCGGCCAAAGATACAGGTCAAACGCGTTATAGAACTTATACCCGCCGCCGGTCACTTTAAGTGGAAAAAACTCTTCACCCTCGCCTTCGGCGACAATCTGCCATTTGCCGTCTTTTTCTTCTTTTAGTGTTTTATGCCGGTCGACATCCATCTGCGCCAACACTGAGGCTTTATCGGGCAGAAGATTGTATGCCTTATTTTTCACTGCAAATAGAGCGCCGAGCACGAGCCCTGCCGAGATGGCCACGACAATGGAATATTTGAGTATGAACTTGCTCTGAAAGCGCTTATCGATAAAATACTTGCGCTGCCAGAAATACGGCTTCTTGCCCTGTTCTTGATTGCCTTGTGCCATGGGCGTACAGGTTCTGATGGTAAGACCGCAGGGTCAAATGTTTTTGCTACCAAAGAACTCGAGATCGGCAAGCCGTTCGGAAGTCAGTTCATGTTCGATGACTGCGGTAAGGTAGTGTCGTGTAAAATCCGCCGGAAAAGCAAACCGTTCAATGGCGCGGTGCAGGTATTGTTCCCGATTCTCCAGATACGCGCGATGGGCAGATGCCAAAACCGGGGCCAATTGCGACGCTTTTTGGGGCACATAGACCCACAATGCATAGACAAAGCCGCGGTGAAACAGCCGGTAATATTCCGTCTGCATATCATATGACGGATACCGCAAATGGTTCAGCGCGGTATCACCGATCGCGAGCAATGCCTCACCCGCTGCCAAACGGGGTATACGATCGGCAGCATCGCTTACCTCTTCAAACGGAACGCTGATACCGATTTCGCGCAATATAACCGACAACTGTGCCACCGAGCTGCGCGAAGCCGCATCGGTAAAGATGCGCCGCAAAGTCCCTGCGTGCTCGGCGAAAGGTTGGCTTGCTTCGGCTGCGAACAGCCTGATCGAATAGGATTCATTCCTGGCCGCAATGCATAAATCCGGATGGCAGACAAATTGTGCCCGGTGGCGCAGGTATTCGACAGACGAGATCAGCGCAGCATCGAGGCGATCGGCTTCGAGTTCGCGGGCCAGAAACGATGGCACACCGCGTACCAACTCAATACGATTATCATTTTCGAGTGCGGCCCAAAGCGGATAAGCATTGAGGTAGTTCACGACACCGATGCGGGGTTTGTTGAGCTGTGGGGTATCCGCCAAGGCGCCGCTACGGGTAGCGGCGCTCTCCATAAGGGACAATCTACGATTTCGTCAGACGGTAAAGGCTATCTCAAAGTTGCGCCGCCGCTTCAGAAAGCCGCGTCGCAACCGATTCGCGCAGCGGTACACCATGGCACACCAGCACCAGCTTCAACTGAGCATCTTCCGCAAGGTCGGTAATGTATTTTTTTACCTTGGCGCGATCACTGATCTGGCGCCATTTGACGATCTTAGCGATACCGAAGCCGCCGCTGCTGGTACCCAATATGAACTTCGCCAGCTTGGCCCCAAAACCTGTCGCATAACAATCGTCCCCTGCAAACAGATCACAGACGATGAGCGCATGGCCGCCAGGCACTTCGAACTGCAAATGGATCTCATGAAACTTGAGACCCGGTACGAGGGTCGCACTGATGCGCGGATCATTCATTGCCTTGAGAATATCCGCGTCTACGCTGACACCGTGATAAATTTCCCCGGCTTTTGCTCCCCATACTTTGAGATCAGGATAACGGTTCTTATAGAATGCGAGATCCATCGTATGGAATGGTTGCGGCACGACGATCACCTCGGGGCGACCCAGTTTTTCGAGTTCGGCGAGGCCTGCGTCGTCGAGCGCCACCGCGCTGTAGATTAACAATCCGCCGCTCTTGAGCTTTATCAAAGTCATGTTGCGCTTCAGAGGAAACGGCAGCGAACCTTCGACCTGATAGAGGCCCGGTGCTACTTCAGTAATGGAACCGTGCGGAAAAATTTTGTGTGCCACACCCGCGAATGCAGTTGCGGTTTTGCACGTCAATTGTTTACGCGGTCGGCGGCATAAAAACCGCGCATCGCTGCGGGTAGCAGGTCGGCAACGGCTTTGCCCAAAGCATCCATCGTCTGCTGTTTGCGTGTATGTTTAGGTAGCGCACCGTTGTCAAAGCGGGTGATTCCCGCAGGGCAATCATCTGCCGCACCGACGAAAAGCGGTTCGCCGATTTTCATTGCCCCTGATGTTAGGCCGAACGTGAATGCCTCGGCATGCAATATTTTTTCAGGCCCCGTCAGCGCAACCGGCAGAACCACAGTGCCCTCGACATAGTTATATAGCGCCGCGTGGAATTGCCCCATGCGGGCATCACGACTGCGGGTACCTTCGGGATAAAGCACGAGCGCCTGTCCATTGCGTTGCCGCGATTTGGCCTCTTTGAACGACCTAATGTTGAGTTGGGCAAGCTGGCGTTGCACACCCGGATTCTCTTCGATGTCGCGCGGTGAGGCCACAAGCATCGTATTAAACATGCGACCCGCTACCCGACTGAAATCCGACGTAAACACGAGCCGACCGGCAATAAAAAACAACTCGCGTGCATAGAGCGCGAGGTCAGCCTCACGATTGAGCAATGCATAGATGACCGCCGCGTCAAAGTGACTCAGATGATTGGCGACCAATGTCACGCCGCAGGTTTTGAGCGCCGGTAACAGACGATGAAAATTTTCCTTACCGTCGAGCGCAAAACGACTGAGCAGGGGTTCAAAAATCGCCAGCATCAATTCGTGAATCTGCTGGTCGCGCGCAAGATAAGGGCTGGCATCAGACGCAAGACCTTTCGAAAAATCGAGTACCGGCGGCATGGGTGTCGAATGCGCCAAGCGGATATATTCCTGTAACAGATAGTGGGCACGTTCTTCAGCCATACCCGCCGCGACGAAAGCAGGAACGCTCGCCATGAACTGATTTTCCCAGGGAAATTGCGCCATGAACCGCTTTATGGTTTTGCCTCAGCGCGGCGACGTTTTGCCCGAAAAAGCTGCCGCAAAGGAATCGCGATGAAATCCCGATTTACAATCTGCTATTGGCCTCTCCGCTGGTCGCCATTCTCGCGTTCGTTATGAAGATCTTTCCGCGTCCGGTAACCACTGCTGCGATTTTATTATGTCTTTTTGCGGGTTATTCGTTCGGTGCCGAAGACCCAAAGATACGTTTAACCCAGCGGCTGACCAAGGTCGACCAGTTACTCGAAAAATATGTCAAAGACGGGCGCATTGCAGGGGCTGTCGCACTCGTTTTGCGTGACGGTGAACCCATCTATGAACGCGCCGTCGGCTGGCGCGACCGCGAGGCGCAACAACCGATCGACATGCAGACGATTTTTCGCATCGCTTCGCAGACAAAAGCGATCACCAGTGCCGCAATACTGCTGTTAGCAGAAGAAAAAAAGCTTTCGGTTCATGACGAAGTGGCGAAGTATATTCCCGCGTTCGCGCGAACCCGCGTCGCAGTGCGCAGACCCAACTCGACAGAAGTCGATATTTTCCCGGCCAAACGCCCGATTACGATTCATCATCTGCTGACACATACTTCAGGCATATCATACGGCATGCAGGTTGAAATTGCGGATCTCTACCGCGCCAAAGAACTGGGACCTGCCCTGGGCACGCCATGGAATTTTACTGCGCGTAATGAACCGATCTGCGATGCAATGGAACGACTCGCAACGGTGCCGTTTTTCGGCCAACCTGGCGAAGGCTGGGTCTACGGTTATTCGACCGATGTACTCGGCTGCATTGTCGAAAAAGTGTCCAAGAAGACACTCGATCAGTTCATCCGCCAACGCATCACCGGCCCACTCGGTATGAAAGACACATATTTTTATCTGCCGCCAACAGAACGTAACCGTCTTGCGGTCGTCTACGGATCGGTGAAAGATGTGAAGAATGGCAAAGAGGCGAAGGACGTAAAAGACTTCAAAGCGCAGCGCTCGGCGGCACAGGGATTCTACGTCGACGGCCCGCGCAAATGTTTTTCCGGCGGAGCAGGGCTTGTTTCGACGGTGCAGGATTATGCGAAGTTTCTTGAAATGATTCGTAACGGCGGGCAGCTTGGCGATGTGCGCATTCTGAAACCCGAAACGATACAGCTGATGACGACAACGCAGACCGCAGTATCGTCGCGCGGTCTCGGTTTCAGTTATGCATTCGAGACGACCGATCGCATCGGCGCCAACGGCAGCGAATCGTTGGGTTCATACGGTTGGTCGGGAGCGTACGGCACTTTCTACCGCGTCGACCCGCAGCAGCGCCTGACCATATTGCTAATGACGCAGATGCTGCCGAATGCCACCGATATCAAAGAAAAATTCTGGCAGGCGACGTACAAAGCCCTCGCCGACGCAAAGTCATTCCGTTGATGATTGAGCGCAAATGCGCTCTCAACCTATTCAAAATTCCAATCGTTTATAGACACCGTTCAACCAGTTCTGCACTTCGCTGTGGTAACTACCGCCGAATCTACGATCACTCGCACCGCCCAACAGGTTGGAAAATAACGCCTGCTCGCTGAAATCAGTGACGAAGCGGAACGTCGGCACAAACGAAGTATCGCGACCCGCTGAGCGGTAGATTTGCCCCTGATGCACCGTCGCGCGCCCGCCTCGCACCGCAATCGGCCCGTAGTCAAAACCCAGAAATTTCGGGAACTTGCCCCCGAACAGCAGGTGGCGCAGAACGAACGTATTCACCTCACCCCAAGGCCTGAAGCTCTGTGTGGCTATGCGATCGAGAGCAATACGGTAAATTTCTTCGCGCGAACGGCCGCCAAACCATGCAGATTTTTTTGCCATCAGAACACGGTCGAAGTTTTGATAAAAATCGATGAATGTGCCGCTGTTTTTCCACAAAAAATCTGCGGCGTTTTTTTCGCCGCTGCCGAAAACGACGGCATAAAGTTCACGGTACCAGACCTCGAAGACCGTTGCCCCCCTGCTTTCAGGCTCATAATCGAGGCGCCATTCACGCAGAATCTGCTCGTGCGGCCGGTCACCTAAAAGCGGCGCGAGTAGAGGCATGAACGCCTCAGCCTGCAGCGAATGCGTGTCGTAGTGTAGTTTCTGTACGGATGTGATCGTGTGGTGTTTACCCTGTTCGAGTACAGCGGCAATCCGCCTTGCGCGGTAATCACCCATCGGCATATTAATGGGTTTTGCCCGACCCCAGGCATTGAGGTCATTGTTCGCCGTGACAATATAACCCTCTTTGGGATTATAACGTTTCGGCAAATCGGCAGTAGGGACAAACCCCTGCCAGTCATTGTTCTTCTTGTAGGCGGCGATGGGCGCGAAACCTTTCCATCCCGGGCGGCGGCGCGGCATCAGGCCTGACATTTGGTAACCGATGTTGCCATCCTTGTCGGCGACAACCCAGTTGAAAGAGACTTCAAGCGAACCGGCGATCTGCATCGCCTGCTTCGCGCTTTCAGCAAACAAAATACTCATCGCGCCCTTCAGCGATTGTGCGCCGGCAGAAGCTCCCGACCACGCCGTGTTGAGCAGCAGCTTTTCTGCGGTGTCTCCCGCATCGCCTTCGATGGTGCCGCGGTGGTTCTCGTAGAAAACAACTTCTTCGGGTTGTTTCTTTTTACGTTTAATGATTTCGCGGCGGATAGCAAACGTTTTCCACTTACCGTCGTGATCGAGATATTTTCCGTTACGGCATCTCTCGATCCATGAATCGACAGAATCCATAAAGGTATAGGTCGCGCCCCAGCCGACATGCTCGTTGCGGCCGACCATCATGCCGGGTAAGCCTGGTACACCCGCACCAGCGCCGCGGTGCTGACCGCACTTCCAGGTAAACTCATGCCAAACGTTCGGCAGCCGGTTGCCCTCAAGGTGCGGATCGTTCGAGAGAATCGGCGACTTCGATGCCGTGCGCTTTCCAGAAATGACCCAGTTGTTGCTCGCCATCATGCGGGTGAGACCGGTTTGCCACAGATATTCGGGCGGCACCTGCCGGTGTTCCAGTTTGACCTGTTTGATTAATTCGAAATCCGCCTCACCGATCAGGCCGGGAAAAAGTTCCTCGAGACGCTGACGATCAACACCCGCCTGCACCAATTCGATGAACAGACGCTCGACCTCTGCCTGCGACTGCGACAGCGTGAGATAGCCCATCATGCGCGCGATCAAAATCGAATCTTCACCGCGCCACGGTTCAAACTGGTAACCGACAAGTTTAAACTCCCACGGGGTTTTGCCGACCAGAGTTTTGTTCACGCCATCGCAGTATGCATCGAGTTGTGCGCGTTCTTTTGCCGAGAGTTTCGCCATTTCTGCGAGTAACCCTTTGGTCCAGTTCATGCGGCGAAAGAAAATATCGATCGCCAGCATTACATCAGAAGAGTCGAGTAACTCAGAGGCACGTCCTTGGCCCAAGATACGCATGAGAATCATCTGCACGCTGCGCTGTTTGGCATGCAGTGCACCAAGCTGGCGGAAAAAATCTTCGGGCGTAGTGGCGTCGATGTAGAGGACGCCTAAATTGTCAGTGGTATTGCGCGGTTCCATGGGTAGCACCGATTCGCGCGGCTACAGTACCGCATAAAGCAGAAATGTGCGCCGGTCCACGGCGACATGCAAAGGTTCGTTCGCCTGTATGTGCTTGATGACCTAACTACTTCCGTCCATACGCCGCGTATGGATCTCAGCGGAAAAAAAGTCGCGATCACTGGAGCCGGCGGTTTTATCGGCAGGCATCTCGTCAGACGGCTCAGCGAAGAAGGCGCGCATGTCACAGGTATTGACCTTAAGGGAGTAAAACCAGAAACCGGTAAGCGCGTTCAATGGATCGAATCGGATCTCAGCGACGAAGCGGCTCTAAAGAAACAACTGTCAGACTGCGATCTCGTCTATCATCTCGCTTTTCCCGTCAGCGACTGGGAAAAAGAGGAGGTTTTTGTCGCGGCCCTTAAGGCCTCAGACCTCATCTGCAAGATTTGCAGCGAGAAAGGCATTCGTCTCGTTCTCACGACCTCCGTCGTGGTCTATGGTGATATGATCGGTAAGGGGCCCATCGACGAGTCGACCGCCCACGGTAAGCCCACGGGCTTTTATACCGAATACAAACAAAAACAGGAAGAAAACGCCATCGGCCACATGCACCGCAGCGGTGCCGATATACGCATCGTACGGCCTGCCAATGTTTACGGCGCCGGCTCGAAGCCTTGGGTCAACGAGGTCGTCAAGGTTCTGCGGCAAGGATTACCCGCCCTGATCGGTGACGGCAAAGGCCGCGCAGGACTCATTCATGTACTCAACCTCGTTGAGATACTTATTCTCGTGGCACGCGACGACGACAGCAAAGGCGAAATTTTTCTCGCGTCGGATGACAACCATGTGGCATGGCATACGTATTTTTCCGATCTTGCGCATCTCGCAAATGCCAATGCTCCGGGCTCGATGCCCCGCTTCGCCTCTGAAATGCTCGCAGTCGCCGGTGAAACGGCTTGGAAAACATTCGGCCTGAAGGGCCGACCTCCGCTCACCCGACAGGCGTTGATGCTGATCGGTGCCGATAACGACTTCATGAATACAAAGGTCAAAGAGAAGCTCGGGTTTGCTCCGGTCATTACATACACGCAGGCAATGGCCGAAATCGGTGATTACCTCAAGACAACGGATCTCTGACAAAAGGAACGTCGAAATTATGCCGATCAAAATTACTGTTAACCTGCTAATCTCTGTTCTGCTGCTTATTACGCCGCATTGTAAACGCGCTGAGACCAGTACACAGCCGCGCGGGTTCGAGAGTCCGGGTTTGCGTTTTACTTACCCCGGTAATTTCAAGGTTACCAGTCAAGAGCTGGAAAAAGAAACGGAGCAGATTACCCTCGAAGCCGAGCAGAACTTGCTGATCATCATCACCGCGTTCCGGCACAAAAGCTGGGATAAACTTGAAGATTTTGCCGAAACCGTCGCCACCGAGCGCGATAAGAATATCGATAACACGCTGAGTGTCGGCACGATGAAATTGGCGGGAACCGAACGGCAGAATTTTGAACCGCTCGCTATTGAAACGTCACGCAAAAAAATCCGCGGTCTGCGTGAGAAATTTTCGATTACCCTGTTCGGGGTCAAGGTGCCGCACATTTCAGGTTATCTACGCGACACACAGGGCGAAGTCGACGTGATTTATATCGTGCAGAGCCCGACGCAAACGTGGGCAGCGGTGAGCAAAGCATTCAGCAGCATTGCGGGTTCATTGACGGCCCGGGCTTGGTAGAAGAATAGCTAATTTACGCCCTTGTAGCAATCGCTATAATGCCATATGGGCAATCTGATCACACCGGCCGACGCGGTGGCAATACCGCGCCATTGGAGCTCCACATTTCTCAACAACGATGCGCTTTCTTCTGTGCAGACTTATCTTTTTACAGACAAATCTTTTGTCACGCACTTCACACCAAAGATCGGCGTTGAAGGCCCGAAGGCCCATTCGCACGGCGGTTTTCTGGCGACAATTCTCGATGAAACAATGGGCAGCGCCTGTTGGTATAATGGCCTGCCAGTGCTCGCGGCCAACTTGTCGGTGCGGTACCGCAAGTCGGTGCCACTCGGCGATAGCTATATCTGCGAAGCACGCATCGACCGCCTCGAGACGCGCCGCGCGATGGTCGCTGCGCGCATCTATAAAGACGACACCACATTTTGTGAAGCCACGGGAGTATTTGTACGCGTACCGATTGAATTGCTGAAGCAGCAGCCCGATATGGTGCGCATGGTTGAGGTCGTAGAATCGATCAAAGCGGGCGGCAGTATCCATGAACTCATTGAGCGCGACCGTGCACGACGCGCCATGGGCCAAAAGCACGCGGCCGATCTGCAGAATATTATTGACCGCGGGCAAAAAATTGCCGGCGAAACGCTGGCACTCGCCGCTGATTTTTTTAAGACAATCACCCGCAATTGACATGACAGTACCGGTTATCTGAAAGAGGCTGTCGCATGCGCGCGCTCGGGCTCGTACTACTATGGTCGCTTTTTGCGAGCTGTGCCTCGCCTGAGCGCAATGACCTGCGCGCGAAGAAGATTCTCGCCGAAGAGCGCTCTCCGTTTGGTCTCGTGAGCGTTTATGACATAGACGGCAAAAGACATTTGAATATCGGTTCGCAGGAACAATCGGCTATGGACCTCAGCGATAAACGTCGTTGGGTGTTCAATTACACCTATATGCTTTCAGTCGCGGTGCTGGCGCGCGTGCCTGATACAGTTGGTAAAGGCGTCCAGTGTCTCGTGATCGGGCTCGGCGGCGGCAGCTTTGCCAATTTTCTTGCCGACAGTTTTCCCGACTGGAACATCCATGTTGTCGAACTGGATCCGGTGGTCATACGCTTGGCGCGGCAATATTTCCCGATTAACAAAAACATCCGCATCATTCAGGCAGACGGCAGGCTGCACCTGCAGAACCGCACGGATAAATATGACCTGATCGTTATGGATGCTTTCGGCGCGCAATTTATTCCGCCCGCACTCTACACACTCGAGTTCTTTAAGCTGATGAAAAGTCGTCTCAAGCCCAAAGGAATGGTATTGATGAATGCTTGGGAGAACCAAGAACTCGACGCCGCTGAAATCGCGACGTTGCGGCGGTCGTTCGAAAAGGGTTATTATATTCACCATCCAGATGACCATCCGGGGAACCGCATTTACCTGTTGGCAAAAGAACTCGAAACCGATGCAGTACTCAGAAAGAGGATCAACGAGCGTTTCGCCGCGCTCAACTTTCCCGGTGAATCACCGCAACGTATTCTGGAGACCATGAAAAGCATTCACAGCGGCGCGAACCGTAACGCCCCCATTACCGATGCCACCGTACGATAAATTCTCGATCGCACCTTCGGCAAAGGCAGTTAATATCCGCCATCTCACACGCACGATCTGGCTGGTTTCGTTGGTCTCGCTGTTCACCGATGTGGCGAGCGAAATGCTCTACCCGGTGATGCCGATTTACCTCAGCTCCATCGGCTTTTCGATCGTATGGATCGGACTGCTCGAAGGTGTTGCCGAGGCCACCGCCGGGCTGAGCAAAGGTTTTTTCGGCCGCTGGTCTGATGTTACCGGCAAGCGGGTGCCGTTTGTGCGCGTGGGCTACCTATTGAGCGCGGTCGCGAAACCGCTAATCATCGCCGCAGCCAACCCGCTGTGGGTATTTTTCTGCCGCACCGCCGACCGACTCGGCAAAGGCATTCGCACCGGCGCACGTGACGCATTGCTGTCGGCAGAAACCGACGCAGCAAATAAAGGCAAGGTGTTCGGTTTTCATCGCGGCATGGACACACTGGGTGCCGCTGTAGGGCCGGCATTGGCGCTGCTGTGGTTGTGGCAGAATCCGGGTAGTTACCACAAACTGTTCCTGTTCGCGGTTATACCGGGGCTTCTCGCAGTTGCACTCACCCTGTTGCTTAAAGACAAACTCACGCACGGCACGGTTAAAGCCAAAATGCGTTGGTGGGATTTTCTGCACTACTATAAATCCGCACCTGACGCATACCGGCATACCGTGAACGGCCTGCTGCTCTTTACTCTATTCAACAGCTCTGACGTCTTTCTTCTGCTGTTACTCAAGTGGCGCGGTTTTTCAGACCAGCAGGTGATCGGCGCCTACATTTTTTATAACCTCGTTTATGCGCTGTTTTCATACCCGATGGGTAAACTCGGCGACGCGATCGGCCTGAAAAAGACATTTCTCGGCGGACTGACGCTGTTTATTGTCGTTTATGTGACGATTGCTTTCGCACAAAACTTTTACATTCTTCTCGGCCTGTTTTTTCTGTACGGTATTTACGCGGCGATGACCGACGGTATTTCGAAAGCATGGGTTACCAACCTGTGCAAAACCGAAGACACTGCGACGGCCGTGGGTACATACACTGCATTCGCGAGCATTGCCACAATGCTCGCAAGTTTAACCGCGGGCTTAATTTGGCGATTCGCTGCACCTGAGGCGACGTTTTTTGTCACCGCCGGCGGGGCAGCGCTCGCGGCATTGTATCTTGGCAGTAAAAAGCCGTCGCGTTAGGGTTTGCCAGACAGAATTTTACAATACTCGACAATCAGCTGTTCTGCACCTTCGATGTCGGGCTTTTTGTTATCGAGATCTTTAAGATTCGTACCCGTCTCGCGAATAA
>JAEUSA010000094.1 GCA_016788945.1 Leptospiraceae bacterium | reverse complement strand
CTCGCGCAAGTGCTGTTCGGCGACTCCGGTAAAGATAGCGAGGGCCACCACCGGCGTCTGGTATTTTTCCCCCGGCGCCTGCCCGAACAGCTTGATGAGCTTTTCTTTAATGAGTATGTCCGCGCCTTGCGCATACCCGTCATCTGGGTCACTGTGCTGGTGTTCTTCATCGTCCAGATCGGTATCTGCTACTACCAGTCTTCGTGGCCTTATATCAATCATATGCTCGCCGTCGCTCTTGTCGTCGGTGCTTTGACGATTTCGCATATCTTCTTCATATGGGATCTCACCAAGAAATGGGGATACAAAAACCAGTTAACGATTCTCAATATCCTTCTCGGTCTGCTCGTCGCGGTAATCGGCTGGGGTACGTTCATGTGCTGGCAGACAATGCCCGACCACTATATCGGCATGATGACAACGATTTTCGGTTCGATACTTGGTGCCGCAGCGGTCATTCTATCGTATTCCCGTATTAGCTATCAGGTGTTCATGACCGGGCTCATTATTCCCGGCGTGACGTTCATGTTTACGCATCAGGGCCCGTTCTATACCTTCATGGGACTGCTTTTTTCGGCGGGTTTTTTCTCGTTCTCGATTATTAACCTGATGGAATATGCCAAGCAGCGTCAGCTGTTCGATGCGCGTCACCAGCTTGCGGTCATCAACAGCGAATTGTCGCGCAAAGACGCCGAACTCGATCAAGAACTCGTTTTCGCTTCGCACATCCAAATGGGTATTTTCCCCGAACCTAAGACGGTAGTACATCCTTATGCATTCCAGACGACCGTGCTGCCGCTTGGCCGCATCTCGGGTGATTACTGCGACATTGTGGCGCGTGGCGATATTACTTTTGCAGTAGTCGCAGACGCTTCAGGGCATGGTGTACCGGCTGCGATGCTGACCATGGCCGCCAAAAACGTGTTTAATAATTTGCTGAGCGAAAAAATTTCGCCCGCTCTGGCACTCGCGCGCGCTAACCACGAAATTCTCAAAATGATCAAAACGCAGGATTTCATGACGGGTTTTCTGCTGAAGCTTTATCCTTCGGGGCTCGTTGAATTTTCCAATGCTGCGCACCCCACGGCGTTCTGCCAGACGCGGCAGGGAGATCTACGTTTTCTCGATACTTCGGGTTTTATTCTCGGTGGCCTCGATGACGTCGATGCCCTGTACGAAAACGGCAGTGTGCAACTGCAAGCCGGCGACAGGCTGTTCCTGTACACCGATGGTGTGATTGAATGTATGAATCCGGAAAATCATTTCTACGGTGTCGACAGACTCGAAAAAATTCTGCGCATTACGCGCGGCCTCGAACTGTCGAAAGTTATTCCGCGCGTCTTTTCCGATATGATCTCTTATTGTGAAGGTGTGCCGTTTCGCGATGACATCGCGATGATGGCGATTGAATTTAACCCCTGATTTTAGCGCAGCGTCAGTATGCCTTTCGCGGTTTGCAGAAAGGCCGCGTTCCGCTGCGCGACAATACGTTCGACGGGCAGATCATTGCGTGTCAGCAGCAGGCCTAAACGGTTGGCGACGAGCAGTTTTCCCGACCGGTGCGCGAAGATGCAGGCGCTGCCATTCTGCAGTGGCAGTGCAGCGCTTTTCCACAGATCGGGGGAGTAATCAGCTGCGCCCGCGGCGGTCATTTCACCGATGACGACATGGTAGAGTTTGTTTTTTGCCCCTTGCGTATAATAGAGGGCCAGGGCTTCGCCTGCGGCGGCATTATTTTCTATAACTGGCGCTGCCTGAATGAAGCATACCGAATCATCGGCAAGAACCATCGGCGAGGCCATGACGGTGCGCACGGGCATCGCGATGGTTCCCTGTATGTCAATTTCCTGATTCAGCTGGCGCATGGTTTCTACGGGTTTGTCATCTTTTGCCTGCTTGAGGCTAAATCGCGCGCGGATTAAAAAATCGATCTGCCGCGAAACTTTGTCTTCCGTGACAGTACGTTCGACGATCGCGGCCAGTTCGCCGCTGTCAAAATTGCAGACGAGCGATTTCAACGCGTAACCCAGTTTCTGTCGCAGGTAGATTTTCCGATCAATATGCGCAATGATGATCTCTCCGTCGAGTGAACCGAGGCACACCTGCCCGTGTACGAGGTCGGGGTTGTCGTCGCTGAGGTAACGCGTGAACAAAACACCCTGGAAATCGGCCTGCGTCTTAAAATCGGGATTCAGGAAAATCAGGCGGGAATGGTCGCCCGCCGCGGCCATGATAAAGCGCCCGCGCGGCAATACCTGCAGGTAATGGCTCTCGTCTTTCTCCCACAGAAAGCTGCCTTGTTCGTTAAAAACATAGACCTGTTGCCCGATTTGTGGATACCAGACGAAATACGCGCCATTCTCCGGCGCTGTGATATATCCCTCTTTGCCCGTGAAGGAAACCGAAGTCTCATCGGCTTTCTTGACCTGTTCTCCCGGCAACGACAGCGTGCGGGTGATCGCACCGCCGGCATCAAGACCGAAGATACGGTATTGTCCTGCTCCGGTGCGCCGGTAAAAAACCGCAGCCACCGGTTTGTCGCCCGTTATCGCCGATTCGGGAAAGGTCACCGCTGCGGCAATTTCGGGCAGGCGTACCTGCGCTGTCGCCGAGAACGGCAATTGCCACAGAAAGTAGGTGGCAAAAACAACCCCGAACGTTAGCCGAAGTATCATTTCGCCGCGAGTTTCTCCTCTTTCATTTTTTTCATGATCTCAACGTAAGTGCCATACTTGTCACGGAAGTCTTGATAGGAGTAGATGTAATACTCATAACCCTGCTCCGTAAGGAACAGCTGGCGATTGCGGCAGAACTGTTCTTCGCTCGATTCATTGGTGATGACCGAGTAGAACAGCGCCTGATTGCCATTGGCTTTGGGGCGCAACACACGCCCGAGGCGCTGTGCTTCTTCTTGTCGGCTACCGAATGTGCCGGAGATCTGGATTGCGACGTTGGCGTCGGGAAGGTCTATCGAAAAGTTGGCAACCTTCGAAACAACGAGTGCTCCGATCTGTTTGGTGCGAAATGCCTCATAAAGGCGTGAGCGTTCATCGAGGGGTGTTTTGCCCGTAATCAGCGGTATCTTGAAGCGCGCCGAGACGCGCTGCAGCTGGTCGAGGTATTGGCCGATGATCAAAACCTGGTCGTTGCGGTGGTGGTAGAGCAGAGTGCCGATGACGCGCTGCTTCTCGGGGTTTTCAGAAGACAGACGGAACTTTTCGCGATCGTCGGCGACCGAGTACATGCCGCGCATGAGTGACCGCAGCGGCGTGCGGACCTCGATACACCGTGCTTCGGCGATCCACTTTTTCTTTTCGAGCTCTTTCCATGGAACATCGTACTTTTTGGGGCCGATCAGTGAAAATACATCTTCTTCGAGACCGTCTTCGCGCACGAGGGTCGCCGTCAGACCGAGGCGGCGCTTAGCCTGCAGTTCTGAGGTCATACGGAAAACCGGCGCAGGTAGTAAGTGAACCTCATCGTAAACGATGAATCCCCAGTTATTCGACGAGAACAGATGAAAGTGAGTGAACTCCCCGCCCTTTTTCTTGCGATGTGTCAGGATATTGTAGGTCGCAATGGTAATCGGTTTAATTTCTTTCTTGTCGCCTGAATATTCGCCGATGTCGCTTTCGGGAATAGTTGTCTTGTCGAGGATCTCGTTTTTCCACTGCCTGATCGATAGCGTATTCGTCACGAGAA
This sequence comes from Leptospiraceae bacterium, assembly GCA_016788945.1. Lineage (GTDB taxonomy): Bacteria > Spirochaetota > Leptospiria > Turneriellales > Turneriellaceae > Turneriella. Next base: position 4,109 of record JAEUSA010000094.1, on the reverse strand, counting down.
TCAGCGTCTGTGCGCCGACTGCATGCATCGCGCCGATGCCGACGATCGTCTTGCCCGCACCGCAGGGCAAAACGACGACACCCGAGCCGCCTTCGACACTGCCGTCGGCGTAGAAGGCTTTGATCGACGATTGTTGGTAATCGCGGATGACAAAATCGTTGCCGCTGCCGAGTTTCGGTTTGAGGTCAAACTTGAAATCGTTGCCTTTTTCATAGCCCGCGAGGTCTTCTACGGGAAAACCGATTTTGATCAGCGCCTGCTTGATGTGTCCGCGGAAATCGGCTTTCACATAAACTTCGTTCGGGTTTTTCGGCCCCTCGACATACGGTTGAACTTTCTTATTGCGTATCACCTCGGCAATGTAGCGCGGGTCAGGGGACTTCAGAATCAGGTCACCGCGATCGTCGCGCTCGAGTTTGAGTTTGCCGTAGCGGCCGATCTGCGTATAAATTTCAGCGCTGATTGCCTGTGGTACCGGGTATTTGGAGTATTTGTATAATGAATCGACGATCTGCTCGGCTTTGAGCTTCGATGCGGCGGCATTCCACAGCGACAGCGGTGTGATGCGATAGGTATGTAGGTATTCGGGGGATTTTTCCAGTTCTGCAAAACGCGAAATTTCCGACCTGCAATCCTCAAATTTGGGATGGTCTACCTCAAGTAATAGCGTTTTATCAGACTGAACGATCAGTGGTTTTTCATCGAGTTCTGCCATATACCTCCGTCCCGCAAAGAAAAAGCGGGCGGTATGGCCTCGGAATCAAAGACACCCTGTAAAGGACAATAAAGACTGTAAAATTCGCAAAGCAGCCGCGGATTTTATGCCGCGCAAATATTGGATCTTAATTATCCTTTTCCGTCTGTTGCAACCTTATGGTGCCGCGTATGCGCAAACTGAACTTGTTACTGACGCTCGCAGTTTTGGTTTCTGCCTTACCACTGCACGCGATGCGAGCGAACCAATTAGGGCACTTTGGCCTCGGCGGTATTCTCGGTGAACCGACCGGAGTTTCGGCAAAGTATGTTGCGAGCGATTTGATTGCCGTTCAGGGAGCGCTCGGCCTCAGTATTATTGAAAAGGGATTCTGGCTGAGCAGCGACCTGCTGCTGCAATTCAGGAATGTTTTTACACATGATGGCAAATGGCCGCTGTATCTCGGCGGTGGTCTTGTGTTGCAAGACCGCGGCAACAGCGGCAAGAACAAGAAAGACGAGGTTTCGCTCGGCCTACGTGGCCTCGTCGGTGTCGAATTTTTGCCCAAAGACCGCATCTCGATTTTCGGTGAAGCATCGATTCAGCCGTTTATTATCCCCTCGATCAGTTTCGGCGTAAGCCTTGCGGTTGGCGCCCGCTATTGGTTTTAGTCGATAACGTACCGGCGCCGGTTTTCGCGGGCTTTCCGCTTGTCCGACTATCGCGCGCTGTTTTAACGGGCAATGCGCAAAATCTGGCGGAATGTCTATAACTGGGGCGACCCTGAAAAACCGATCGATAAAACGATCGAGCACCATATCAACCATTTCAAACATCTGTTGGGCATCGACGGCGACCGACATGATTTGCCACTCAACGCCAACGCGCAGCAAGAGGTAAAACTCGACAAAAAAAGCAAACTCACACGCGCAGCACTTAAAGATCTGATGCGCTTTGTCGGCAGTGACAACGTGAAAGTAGACGACTTCTCACGCGCGAGGCATTCGTTTGGTAAATACTACGCCGATATACTCAAAATGCGCATGGGAAAGGTCGCTCACCCGCCCGATGCTGTCGTCTGCCCGCGCACCGAAGAAGACCTGATCAAAGTTATTAACTACTGCAATACGAAACGCATCGCCGTTGTTCCGTGGGGCGCGGGCAGTTCGGTGACGCGTGCCCTCGAAGCCGATAAAGGCGGCATTGCGCTCGATCTTTCTGTGCACTTGAAAGACGTGCTGTCTCTCAATGCCGAAGATTCGACAGTAACCGTCGAAGCCGGTATTCTGGGCCCCGATCTTGAACAATATCTCAATGAGCGCGGATACACCTGCGGTCATTTTCCGCAGTCTTTCGAATTTTCGACCGTCGGTGGCTGGGTTGCCGCGCGTGGTGCTGGTCAGGCGTCGACCGGCTATGGCCGCATCGAAGACCTGCTGGTCGGGTTACGCATCGTCACCCCTGCGGGTGTCATTTCGTGCGGCAACTACCCTGCCGCGTCGGTCGGCGGTGATATCAGGCACTTTGTTCTCGGTAGCGAGGGAACGCTCGGCGCTATCAGCCGCGTGACGCTGCGTGTACGCAAGTATAATGCGGCCAATTCAATACTCAAGTCATACATGTTCAAATCATTCGAACAGGCAGTGGCGGCGATGCGCGACATGATGCAGTCGCAGGTTTATCCACCGCATTTTTTCCGCATCTCAGATCCCGAAGAAACCGAAATCGGTCTCGGCATGAAAGGCAAAGACAAAGGAATCACCGGTGCGCTACTCAACATGCTCGGTTTTAAAAAAGGTGGGCGCTCGCTGATGTATGCAATTTTCGAGGGCGACCCGAGGCAGTGCAAACTCGGCGAGCGCGTGCTGGGCAAATTCGTGCGCCGGCACGGCGGGCTTTCGCTCGGGTCATACGCAACACGTAAATGGCTTGAGCAGCGTTATTCATCCGCCTATATGCGCGACCCGATGATGGATGCCGGCATTCGCATCGACACGCTCGAAACATCGGTGCACTACTCGAGGCTCGTCGAATTGTGGCAGGCGGTACGCGCATATATCAAGAGTGACGGGCAGACTCTATGCCTCACGCATATATCGCACACCTATGAAACCGGGGCAAACTTGTATTTTATTTTTGCTTCGCCGATGCTTTTGAAAGATGAGCTCAACCAATTCGAAAAATTTCACCGTGGCATTGTCGAAACCTTTATCGCGCACGGCGGCACGCTTTCGCACCATCACGGCGTCGGCCGCCTTGTGTCGCCGCTTCTGACCAAACAGCATTCGCCGGCGACACTTGAAGCATGGCGTGCGGTCAAAAAAGCGTTAGACCCGAAAGGCATTATGAATCCGGGGGCTTTAATTTTCTGACCTCGGCGCAGGGGCGATGAACTTTTTCTCGAAAGTCTGGAAATATCTCGGCGAGATCGGTGCCGGCGGTATTAATGACAATCGGGAGCTCAAGCTACTTCGTCTCTATAACCGATCTGTCGTTGCGACGATTGTTGTCCTGTTTTTTGTCGCCGCCGATTTTCTGCGGCACGATCTCTTCTACGTCGCCTGTGTAAATATTGCTGTCGCGACCGGCATGTTTTTCTGTCTGCTGCTCACCGGCTGGCGGCAGTTTTTCGCGGGTAGGATCTTCTATCTGCTGTTATTACACGCCGCAGTGTTGCACCATCATTTTTATTTTGGTTTTGCTGCCGGTTTCTGGATAATGCATTTGGTGCTGCTGCCGGGGCCGATTATGCTGTTTCCACAGCGGCGCATGATCGTCTATTTCAGTCTGCTCGCCGGCATGGTGTTAACGGTTGCGGCGATACTCATCTTTTCGCGCCATATGCCGCCGCTGTTCACCGCCATGAATGCTGCGCTCGGCGAACGCTTTCTCGCGATGAACCTTGTTCGTGCGCCGATCATTCTTGCGGTCATTTCATTCATCGTGTTCTTCGAGAACAACCGCGTAGAAAGCGAACTCGCGCGCGCGGCTGCCAAAGCCAACGAAGCGGCCGAGGCGAAGGCCTTGTTCCTTTCCAATATGTCGCACGAGTTGCGCACACCGATGAATGCCGTAAAAGGTTTTTCCGAAATTTTACTGCAGATCGTCGATTCTGTGCCAGATAAGGCGATGCGCGCGCAGATCACGGAATACCTCGGACAGATCAGGGTGTCGGCGACGAACCTGACTTCGGTGATCGACGACATTCTCGATTTCGCCCGCATCGAAACTAACCGAATTATTATCCGCAGCCGCGATTTTGATTTGATCTCGCTGTGTAACAACATAATGCAGACGGCACAGTTTCATGGTCACCGCAACTCGGGTGTTGAAACCCGCATCGAGTTTGACGAGAATTTACCGCGGCTCATGCGCGGTGACGAAGCGCGCTTGAGTCAGGTGTTACTGAATTTTC
>JAEUSA010000093.1 GCA_016788945.1 Leptospiraceae bacterium | reverse complement strand
TTCTCGTGTAAAAGCTATTTACGCGCTGTAGCCAAGGCGAATGTCACACCTGATGGCGGGAGTGCTGCTTAGCCGAGACCCCGCACAGCTCGAAAATACGCTTCGCGATATCCGTCTACCATTTCAACCCCAAGTACTTTCAGCCGTGCTCAGGCTTCGTGACGATACGCGAATGGACTTTATTGAGCTCGATCGGCTGATTCGGGCAGACCAGAATATTGCCTCGATCATTTTGAAAATGGCGAATTCGACCTTCTATTCGCGTGGTCAGGAAATTCGCACCCTGCCGCAGGCGATCGGAATGATCGGTTTTCGTACGATTGTGTCGATCGTAGCGGCAGCGTCAGCGAAAAGTATCTTTATGAGCGGCAACTATGCGCGCTTTCGCCGCTACGTATGGCAACATTCTCTGGTCACCTCGATTATCGCAAAAATCATCTGCGAACAAATGCATTGGAAGAATCTCAGCGAAGAGGTTTTTATCGGTGGGCTTCTGCATGACATCGGCAAAGTTATACTCAACCATCTCGATCGAGAGAAATATATCGCCGTATTCAACAAAACGTTTGAAACCGGAAAACCCTTCCGCTTTGCGGAGAACGAGTTGTTTGGCATTGATAACGCGATTGTTGGCCAAATGGTCATCAAACTATGGAATTTGCCCAACGTATACCGCGAAGTTGCGGTTTTTACTCACCGGCCAACGGATGAAACGCTGAGCAAGCTACCCGAGAAAGATCAGCAGATTATCCGCATTGTCGGGTTAGCGAACCAGATCGCCAAGATCAATGACTTTGGCTACCTTGAAACCGATTCTGCGCTTGCGGCCGCTGACTACTTTGCCTCGCTGGGTATACTGCCCGGCTCACCGCTCGAAACGCTCAACTGGAAAGAGGCGATAGAGCGTGATCCCTATTATCAGGTGTTTGCCTTCATCGGCTGAAAATGACTGAGTTCGAAACCACAGAATCGCAAGAAGTCCTGTTTGAAACAACGGCGTATGAACTATATTCGGGTATAAAAAATCAGATAAAAGACGGAGTTCGTAAAGTGATCTTTGATCTCGGTAGGCGCCAGTTGGCCGGCCCCGTCACCTCCGTAGTTCTGGAGCTGGCGGATAATGCACTCAAAGCACTTTATAAACACGTATTTTTTGAGTATGCAATCAAAGAAACCGGACTAGGCGACATCCCCTATGAGCAATGGAATACCATCTTTAAAGAAGAGATAGAGACAAATTATGCGCGCAATTTTGAGCGCGTCTGCCGCGAGCAGAGTCTCGCAGTCGTGGTGCGTATTACGCAGCAAGACGGCATGTTGCGGATCGACGTGATTAATGATGGCGTACCGCGTGAGTCAGAATATCAGTATCTGAAAAAATTGCTCAAAGACACATCACGCGCACAAAGCATTCAGCGCTTCATAGACGAAGAGGAGCAATCTGGCGATGCGCAGGCTGTTGAGACACCGGGCCTCGGTTGGACGCTGATCTTTCTCACGCTCAAGGGGTTGGGGCTTTCTCCGCACAATTTTCAGTTCATTGTGGGTAAGACCCGCACAACGGCACGCGTTGAATTTCCCTTAGAGGTATTTCACAGCGGCGATTCGGGTGAAGTCAAGCTGCTTGAAGCCAGTGAAATTAAAGACAAGATGATTGCGCGCATCTTTACGCAATTGCACTACGGGCTCGTCGTGTTTAATGAAAAAGGCGACGTGTTGCAGGTTTCGCGCGATCTGCTCGAACAGTTGGGTATTGCTCCCAAGTCGATCTCGGAATTCCCGCGTTTGCTCAAAGCGCGGTTTGCCGAAGACGTTTTTTCGGGTCCGTTTAATGTGTCGCTGGTAGAGCATTTCGAGAATTACCGCCTGAAGGTCAATACCATCGACGACAAGCGCGAGCTATTGTATAATATCAGCGGAATTTTCAACCGCGAAATGAAGCAAGTTGAGACTTGCTGGCAGCTCATCAACCTGACACAAGAAGCGGGCACGTTATCCGAGGGGTCCATCTTCGAAAACGTGCATTTGCAGAGTATTATCCGACCCTATATACCGGGTATGATTCTCGAAAAGGCGCGCGACAGCCTCAGGCATGGTTTTCTGCATCTGCCGAATGAACACCGCGAGCTGAGTATTTTCTTTCTCGATCTGATCGGTTTCACGACAAAAAGCGAAAAGCTCGAACCGGCGAAGGTGATCGATCTGCTGAATCTATCGATGGGCATCGCCGTCAAATCGATTGAAATCCACCATGGTTATATCGACAAGTTTCTCGGCGATGGCATCATGGCAATTTTTCTCGACCCGCTTGAGGCGGTCATTGCGGCCTTTGAAATACAGAAAAATTTTGCCGGTCTCAACGAATACCGCCGCATCAGCGGCGAAGAGCCGATTGAGATGCGCATCGGCATTAATACGGGTATGGTCATTTTAGGCAGTGTCGGTACGCGCAAACGCATGGACTGGACGGCGTTAGGTGACGTCGTCAATACGGCGTCGCGCATCGAGAAATCCGGAGAGGCCAACAGTGTTCTGGTCAGCGAATCTACGTATGAAAAAGTGAAAGATCACGTCACAGTCCGGCGCTCCTTTACGCAGAAGGTGAAAGGCAAAGAGGAGCAGATTATGCTGCACTTTCTGCAGAGTGTGAACTACCTGAGCGGCGGCGAGAAAAAATACATAGAACTCTAATCAGCACCGTAGCGCGGGTTAGAAATCTGCAGATTATGTTTTAGTATATCTTTGGCAAGCTGCCATTTATGTCCCCCGGGCATGGTTTTATCTTTTCTGATTTTCTGCGCCGCATCTTTGGCTAGCGCCTGGGCGTTCTGCCACAGCTCGCGGTCGCTCACAGCTGCAGGCTCTGTTTCCCGGCCGGTGAGTTTTGTCAGCAACACGAGATCTTCTTCAAGCAAGGCTCTGCCATGCCTGAGTTCACGCGAGACAACGCCGAGCATGTTCCATGAGACGAGTGTTTTGTAGGCAAGTGCATCCTGATCTTTCACAAAGGGTAGAACTTCTTTAATCAGAAATTCCTGAATGGCGTCGATTAGGTCGATGTGTTCCGGACGGTACTGCATTGTTCTCCTTAGCTCTCAATCAGCCGCATCGCTTCGAATTCCATTTCTGCAACGCGGCGGCCTATTGAAGCATATTCGATACCCTTGTCTTTGCCTGATAAGTGCCGTTCACCCTGTTGCGCGGCGCCGATCGCCCAGCGCAGGTTTCCCATCACTTCCCAGTAACGCACCTTGTCTGTATCGATCTTTGTGCCGGCGGCAGCTTCGTAGTGCGGATAAAAATCTTCCGCTGAGGCAAATCCGCCGATTTCATTTTTCACCTTGCCGAAGCGCCAATCGCGCATGCGTATGTAGCCGATATCTTCGTGGCGATCGCTCCAATGGGCAAATTCCCAGTCTAAGACACCGGACAACGCACCCCCTTCGGGGGTGTGTTGTCCGGAAGAAACCATGAAATTACCCGTTCTGAAATCACTGTGCGCGAGAACAATTTTGTCGGTCACTGGCGCATTGGCCTCGGCCCAGTTGAGGCAGAGTTCGATGGCAGGATACCCACCCGGTAACTCGTCGAGCAGCCGGCGGCAATCGGCGACTGCCGTGAGCGCGACATCGTTCGTGCCGGGCCGAAGGCCGCGATCGAGAAACGGCAGAATCGCCGGCGAATATTCAATACTGTGAATTTTGGCGAGGTTCACTGCGACATCCGCTGCGAGGCGTTTGAAATCGATTTTTTTGCTCTTGAGAATATCGCGCGCGTTGGCTGTACCTTCAATCTTCTGCATTAAATAGAAGGGGTGGCCGACGATCGAAGCATCTTCGCTGAGCCACTTCACGCCCGGCGTCAGCACACCCGCGGCAACGGCGCGCTCAATAACCTGAAATTCTTGCGGCCGCGTAAGCGAACCCAATAAGGAACCACCTTTGTCGGTGCGTAAAACCAGTGCCTGTTCTTTTCCGGCAGCCTTTATTCTGGTCAGGTAATTATCTTGGCACGCGCCCCCTGACAGCTGCCTGAATTCGGCAAGTTCGACGGCTGCGCCAGTTTTTTCACTGAGGTATTGCAGCAACTTCTCGGTGCGCATGGGCCATTCCCGCGGATGCGTTCAGGATGTCGTCTGCTACGTGGTGCGATTAGAACTTGACGTTGCCGTCAACTTTGTCGGAGCGCATATATGCCAGAGATAACCAGCGAAAGCAAAAAACTCACCGTGCGCAAGGGACCGGCGCGCATACCGGAAAATCCACGCGCTGTTTTTTCTGACAGCCTCGTTGTGTCGCATTTTTTCAACGCGATGAGCCTGCTGTTTCCGCGCGGAGAAGAATTTTTCATCGATAGTGTACGCAAATTCGCCGACCGCACGCCGGCGGAGCTGAAAGACGAGGTGAAGGCTTTTATCGGACAAGAAGCCATGCATGGCAAAGTGCACCGCAGCTGGAATAACAACACACAGGAAAAAGGTTACGACGTCCGCACGGTTGCCGAGCTGATGGAAAAGGTGCTCGGTAATTTTGATCGCCTCGACTTTATTCATCCTGCATTGGGGTTGTCGATGACGGCGGCGCTCGAACACGTTACGGCCACGCAGTCGGCGTGGTTTTTGCGTCATCCCGAATTTGTCGGTCGCCTTGAAGAAAGTGCCCGCGACATCACGCTGTGGCATTCATGCGAAGAGATCGAGCATCGCCACGTCGCCTTTGATTTGCTCAAGGCCGTCGACGACGGTTATGCACTGCGCATCGGCGGCCACCTGTTAGGGCAGGTCTTGCTATGGGGCAGCGCCTTTTATGGCATGGGATTAATTTTATCACAGGAGAAATCCGCTTCGCTCGCAGAAATGGTTGCCGACCTGCGCCGCAACCTGCCGGGTCTTGCTGAGTTTACCAAAAACAATATTGTGCAGTTTTTTGAATACTTTAGGCCTGACTTTCACCCGGAAGACGACGATAGCCGTCCTTTGGCACGCGCGTATTTGGCTGAGAAGAAGATTGCCTAAGGCAGCATCGCTCGATCATCTGTTGTCGTGAAAACCTGACCGGCCTCGACATAACAGGCGGCGATCTGTGGTGCCTGCTCACTGGACACCTCGAGTTTTAAATGGTGGCGTAACGTTCTGCCCTCGTGTTTGAAGATGCGCGGCCAGCGTGCGGCGTTGACATAAAGTATGCCGTCCTTTCTCAGCCACCACTGCTTCGGCTTCTTGCCGTGTTTTGTCGGGTAATGCATATGCCCTGCGATGACGGCGAGCGGTGGTTTGCCGATCGATTGCGCATACGTTACGGCATCGGCCAAATCGCGATCACCGAAGTCGGTTTCTTGCGGCAGAAAATCCGCACCAAACATATCGGTAGCAAGCGAGCCTAAACCATGCGGCCCGTGGTGTGCAAGAATGAAATAAGGTGGATTTACCCCGTCGATCAGCTGGCGTAATTTCTTGCGGCTTTCGCCGATGGTGCCAATGCCATATTCCTTTTCCATGAATGGCCTGAAATTCACCGGTGTCTCATCGCCGCGCGTTGTGTCGGTTGCGCCCATAGAGAACGGGCGTGCGGCAATCATCGAGAGGTTACCCGATAGAGTATGAAGCGAATATCCGCACAAAATAACGTGCTGGAGTTCTGCTTTCAGTTTTTGCATGCGCGCGGGTTGCGATGAGGCGCCAAAATTAATCAGAAACTGGTTGTGCGTCACCTCGCCGATGAGTTGCCTGACACCCGTGGTGTCGTGGTTACCGGGAATCAAGTATGTCGGTTTGGTTACTTGGTTCAACAGCGGCAATAGTTTGAATAAACTATCCGGGTTTTTCGACGCGAGGTCACCGACCATCAGCACGGCGTCGTATTCCGAGGCGTTCAAAAAACGCACGTCTTCTTCATCGAATTGCATGTGCATGTCGCCGATGATGGCAAGTTTTATCATCTCTCAAACCCCGCCCGCCAATACGCCACGCCTGCAAAGCCGTTTTCGCGAACTAATGCGTCGTATTCAGCGTAAAGCGCGGCTGCTGGATAGTAACTCTGCACACCTGCGGCAGTTTCGACAAGTAGACAGCCATCAGCCTCGGTTCTATTGCGTTTGAGCTTGGTGAAACCTGACCTGCTGATCGCGGTGGTTTTGTGGCCGGCGAAGCGATAACCGTAAAGCGGTGCACCGAGCCAGATCTTTTCGCGCGGTAACAAGGCAAGCTGGCGGGCATTTTTTCTGAGCCAACTGATGCCGCTGACGCAACCGGGTTTACTGCCCGGGCGATGGTAATCGTAAAGCATCACGAATAAGCCATCGGAGACGGCGGCAAGTTCGGTCAGTTTATGAAATCCACTCCATTGCTGCGGCATGCCGATCGGAGGAAAAACGGCGATGTGCAGTGTGCGGCCCGCCGGTAGATGTTGTTTAAGGCCGCGGGCAAAAGCGACATATTTTTGGGCGAAAGATACCGGCAAATATTCAAAATCGAGCTGAACGCCGGCGATCGAATTATTTTTTTGCAGCAGTCCGGCAATTGCGATGAAACTTCGCTGCGCTGTGCGGGTATCGCTCAGAAGTTGTTGTGCCGCCTTTTCATTTTCTGGGGTAATCAACAGGTAGCGCGTGAAATTTTCCCAGCTATGGATTTCCATAGCGGAAAATAATCGCTCGGCACCGCCGAGGTGACCCTGCGCATCCAAACGCGTGCCGAACCAAACGGTGCCGTTGACCGCATTGCCCAGTGGCTTCCAGTCATATTGCCCGGGCAATGCATCGGGTACGACATAGAGCATGCGGCGCAAGGCGGATTTTTCTTTGTGCTGCGCCGGCGTACTGCAGCAAATCAACGCCATGAGCGCGAGAAATATTAGGCCTGTATATGACCCGTGCACGGTGCCGCTATTTGCCGCTGTAGCGCGGTGGGCGTTTTTCAAAGAACGACTGCATCGCCTCGCGAAAATCATCTGTCTGGTTGATGGGGTATTGTTCTTCCAGTTCGAATTGTTGTGAGCGCCGCAAATATTCTGCATATGAAAAGTCGGCGATGCGCTTGTTCAGCGAAACGGCTTGCGGGGGGAGCGCGAGAATTTTGCCCAGCAGTTTTTCGACAGCAGTATCGAGCTGGTCAGCCTCGCAGGTGCTCGTTAGAAATCCCATCTGCAGCATTTCTGCCGCCGAAAATTTTTCACCGAGCATTGCCATGCGTTTGCTGTTGGCGATACCAATAAGGCGCGTCACGCGGTTGAGCCCCATGATGACGCCGATGCTGCGTTGCACTTCGGGAAGGGAAAAAACTGCGCGCCCACTACTTATTCGGAAATCAGCACAGGCCGATAAAATAACTCCGGCGCCGATGCAAAATCCCTGAATTTTAGCGATGATCGGTTTGGTGATACCCTCGAATGCGTCGATGGCTTGCTGGCCCGCACCCAGATGTTTTGCATAATCGGCAAAACTCTGTCCCGCCATCTGCTGAATGACGGCAACGTCCATGCCGATCGAAAAATGTTTACCTTCGGCGCTGAGCACCACGGCGCGAATCTGGCTATCTGCTTGAATTGCCGAGCTGATCGTACTCAGTTCGGCGAGACATTCGAGGTTGATGCTGTTACCGAAGTCCGCACGATTAAGCGCGAGCCGGGCGACGCTATCTTTAACTTCATAGCGCCAGTGTATCGGCTGCATATCACAGCAGCTTTTCTATATCGGCAGCAATATCTTTAGGGTCGGTGTTGG
>JAEUSA010000061.1 GCA_016788945.1 Leptospiraceae bacterium | reverse complement strand
AATGACGCTCAATATGCTCACTAAGGGCAGCCTGAATCACCTGACGCGGCAGCTCAAGAAGTCACCGGAAGAACATTTTGCCGATATTGCGCGCACGATCGAGTATGCAGATAAACACGGAAGGCGCGTGAACATCTATCTCGAAGACTGGTCAAATGGTTATCTGCATTCGCGCGCATACATGTACCTCTTTCTGGATTTTCTGGTGAAACAAAATGTCGGCCGCATTATGCTGCCCGACACCCTCGGTGTTTTGTACCCGACACAGGTTTTTCACGCGATCAGCGAAATCACCTCGCGCTATCCCGGACAGCATTTCGATTTTCATCCTCATAATGACTATGGTCTCGGTACAGTCAACGTACTCGAAGCCATTCGTGCGGGTGCGCACGGCGTTCACACGACGGTTAATTGCCTCGGCGAACGCACGGGAAATGCGTCGCTCGCTGAGGTGGTCGCCGGTATTCACGATCATTTGCAGCTCAAGACAACGGTGAACGAAAAAAGTCTCTTCAACCTTTCGCGCACGGTTGAAACGTTTTCGGGTAAACGTCTCGCCGCCAATGCGCCGATCGTCGGTGAAGATGTGTTCACGCAGACCGCGGGTATTCACGCCGATGGCGATAAGAAAGGTGGCTTATACGAGAGTCGGCTTCTGCCGTCGCGCTTTGGCCGCGACCGCCGTTATGCGCTCGGCAAACTGGCGGGTAAAGCGTCGGTCGACCAGAACCTAAAAGAACTCGGTATTTCGCTTTCCGATGAGGAGCGCGCGCAAGTGCTTGCGCGCATCATTGAATTAGGCGATCAGAAAAAACAGGTCACGCTCGACGATCTGCCTTTTATCATCGGTGAAGTGTTGAAGAAGCCCGAAGAGAAAATCGTGAGCGTTAGTCAGGTTACCGTCACTTCGGGGCTTCATGTCAAACCGATGTGTTCGCTGTCGATTGACTACAGAGGCAAAGTCTCGCAGCATTCGGGGCAGGGCGAGGGTGGGTACGATGCATTTATGGTCGCACTGTCTGACTGGGCGCGCAGCAATAAGATTACTTTACCGCCGTTGATCGACTACGAGGTCCGCATTCCACCCGGTGGTCAGACTTCGGCGCTCGTCGAGTGCAAGATTACCTGGAAAACCGCGGCAAAACCCGACGCCCACCGTGCCGACAAGCAGTTGAACGACGTGGGTGCTTTTTCGGGCGAGCTCGGACTCATGGACCAAACCAGCCGTAACCTGATCACGCGCGGTGTCGACCCCGATCAGGTGAATGCGGCGATTCGCGCTACCGAACGTATGCTCAACGTTATACTGCGCAGCGGCCGTGCATGACACCTGTTGCCGTCGTATACAAATTCTCGGCGCTCGAAAGCTATAGTCCGCGCCAAATCAGGCGTCACCGCGAGCTGAATCCTGATTTAGGCAAGCGGCTCGAAAGTGCGCACGACGAGCATTCGCAGTCGCTCGAAAAACTGCGCGCGCTGCTTACTCGGCTCGGGGTTGAGGCCGATTTCCATGAGCGCGACGGATTAAGCCAGAGCCTCGATAATTACCGTTTGGTGATTTCCATTGGCGGCGACGGTACTTTCATCAATGCCTCCCATTTCACAGAAAAGGCATTGCTGATCGGCGTGAATTCTTCGCCGGCAAATAGCGTCGGGCACTATTGCCGTTTTCACCTGTCGAGCGCAGCAGCCGAGCGCGCGTTTCAGCATCTGCTCGAAGCCCTGCTCAGGGGAAAAAAAAGCCCCGTGCGCGAACAGGAGCTGATACGCATACAGGTACATGTGCATGATCGGCCGGTCGGTTTTCCGGTTCTCAATGACGTGCTGTTTTGCGAAGAAAATCCCGCCGCAACGTCGCGCTATACTCTGCGCTACCGCGGCGGTTCGCACCACCAGAAAAGTTCCGGCATCTGGATTTCGACACCGACGGGCTCAACCGCGGCCTATTCGTCTGCGGGTGGGCAGGAGTTCAAAAAGCGTGAATTACGTTTTCTCGTGCGCGAGCTCTACAGCGACAGCGCACGTTCGGTGCAACACCGGCCTGCGGCTTCGCGTGCGGCGTCACTTTACCCACGCGGCAAACGTCTACTCAAAGGCAATATTCGCAGCGGCGAAAAGCTGCATATAGTCAGCAGCATGATGCATGGCGCTCTCTATCTCGACGGGTCACACCACAAGGTGCCCGTGGCGCTCGGCGAACACGTCAGAATCGCTGTGCATCCGCACGCATTGCGTGCGATTTATTGAAGGTCTTTGGCGCCGGTTATTCGTCGGCTGACATTTCGACGGGATAAGAACCCAAAATACGGAAGCTTGCAGTCAGTGGCCGCATCTCGGCAAAGGCCGCCTGAATATTGGCGTCTTCGCTGTGGCCTTCGAGATCGACGAAAAAGATATAACTCCACAGCTGACTGCGGTCGGGGCGCGATTCGATTCCACGCATATTGATTTTGTGTTCGTAGAGCGGTGCGAGAGCGCGATAAAGTGAACCCGTGCTGTCGGGTAGATTGAATGAAATCATTGTACGGTTGCGCGCCGCGCGTTTCGCAATGTCATGGCCGATGACTATGAAGCGCGTGAAATTGCGCTTGTAGTCGGTGATGTCGTCGATCAGGCGCGGAAGACCATACAGCTCGCCCGCAACCTGAGAGGCCACCGCGGCAAGGTGTTCGCTGTTTTCTTGTGCGACGATGCGCACGGCTTCAGAAGTCGATGACGTTTCAACCCATTCGGCCTGCGGCAGGTTCACGCGCAGAAAGTTTTTTACCTGCGCATAGGCCTGTGGGTGAGTGTAGACTTTTTCTACCTTTTTCAGGTCTGTCGCCGTGGTGAGCAGGCTTTGCCTGATCTGTAAGAGTATGTCAGAATAGATATGCAGGTCATACTTGACGAGAGCATCGAGAGTCGCCTTGACCATACCCTCGGTGGAGTTTTCGATCGGTACGATGCCGTATTTAATTTCTTTTTTCTGCACAGCCTGAAATACATCGTCGATGGTGCGAAACGGTGCCAGACTCAGGCTGCGGCCGAATTTTTTGAGCGCCGCCTGGTGCGTAAAGCTGCCCTCGGCACCGAAATACCCAAGCTGAATCGAACCTTCGAGCTTCAGCGTGGCGCTCATGATTTCACGGTAAATGTTTTTCAGCGAGGTATCATCGATGATGCCCGGGTTTAATCTCGCAATTTTATCGTAAACCTGCTGTTCGCGGTCGGGCTGGTAAAGCGGCAGATTTTCTTTCGATTTCGCTGTGGCAATTTCGCGCGCAATCTCCGCGCGCTGGCCTATCAGCCGTACGATTTCGGCGTCGATGCGGTCGATCTGGTCGCGAAATTGTTTCATAACTCGTCAAAATTCAGTTCTTTCACGTCTTGCGGCGGCGGCAGTTCGTCAAGGCTGTTGAGGCCGAAATAGCGCAGAAACTCCTTCGTGGTGCCATAGAGCGTCGGTTTGCCGACGGTCTCTTTCTGCCCTACGGCTTTGACGAGTTTTTTCTGCTGCAGGGCAATCAGTTGCGCGCGCGACGCCGCACTGCGGATTTCTTCAATTTCGGGCAGCGTTATCGGTTGCTTGTAGGTCACGATGGCGAGGGTCTCCAGCGTCGTTTTACTCAACGTCTCTTTTTTCTTCTGGCGCAAAAAATTCTGTATTGCCGGGTAAATATCGGGTTGCGTGGTGAAAGTGTACTTTCCGGATATCTCCTGAATGCTGATGCCCGATTCGCGTTCGGCGTATTCGTCGATCAGCGAATCGAGCGCGATTTTTACCTGTCCGGCATCTTCACCGAGCCCCGTGGAGATTTCATTCAGCGTGAGTCCTGAGCCCGAAATAAACAACAGGCCCTCGACCGCGGCTTTCAGATAGCGCGTATCGTTCATGGCTCCCCGCCTTCGGGGGTGACGGGTGCGTTGCCAGCGTCAAAAGACAGCTGCAGCTGACCTTCTTCTGCCGATGGGGAGAACCAGATGTCGCCCAGCCATTCATCTTGCCGCAACTTCACGAGCCTTTGTTTTGCCATTTCGAGCAGTGCGAGAAAACAGGCAATGATGCGCGGTATGCTGAAGCCCACGACTGAGCGGAAAAAAGAAGCTTCGCTGTCGCCCATGAGTTTTGTTTGCAGATAAGGGATCATCTCTTCAACGGTGATCGTCTCGTCTGAAATCTGCATCGGCCGTGACTGTTCTTCGCGCACGAGAAAATCGCGAAAAGACCTGAGGAATGAAATCAAATCGACTTCGAGGTATTCTTGATCTTGTTCAAAGGCTGACCAAGATGCGTCGCGCAGCAGGCGCAACTGCGAACGTTCTTCGAGCCGGCGCATCTCTTCGGCGGCCTGCTGCATTTTTTTATACTCTAACAGCTGCTCGACAAGTTCATAGGGCAGAGTGTCCGGAGGGGTATCTTCGCCGATCGAAGCATTGGGCAGAAGCTGCCGTGATTTATAGAATAATAGCCGGGCCGCTGTATGTGCAAACTCTGCCTGTTCTTCGAGCGTAATCTCGGTTTTGGCCATATACGAAAGAAAGTCATTTGTGATGCGCGAAAGCGAAACCGAAAAAATATCAACTTCGTAACTTTCAATCAGCGTCCATAGGACGGCGAGCGGCCCTTTCTGCTCAGAACCGGCGCGCGTGTGAAACGCTACCTGAAAGCGGCGTGCTTCGTCGAGTTCGGGCAAAAGGATCGTCACAGCGAATACCTCGTTACCATCCCCATGGCGTCTTTGACGCGCTTCAGCGTTTCGCCCGCAACCTTGCGTGCTTCAGCGGCACCGTGGTGCAGAACTTCGTTCAGAAATTCGCTCTTCGATGCGAGTTCTTCGCGTTTTGCCCGGAACGGCGCGAGCTTCTCCACGACGCGGGCGGTGAGCTGTTTTTTGCAATCCACACAACCGAGCGCAGCAGAGCGGCAGCCGGTATTGACTTCATTTTTGAGTTCAGGAGCGAAAAAATCGTAGTAGCTGAACACCGGGCAGTTTTCCGGATTTCCCGGATCATTGCGCCTGACGCGGGCAGTATCGGTCTTCATCACCATCATTTTTTTGGTCACCGACTCGGCGCTTTCCGATAAAACGATCGAGTTATTATAACTCTTGCTCATTTTGCGGCCGTCGAGCCCCATCACTTTGGGGTACTCAGATAGAATGGCCTGCGGCACCGTGAGCACGTCTTTTTCTGCTGCGCGTTCGCCTTCATGGCGTCCGTAAAAGTGGTTGAAACGGCGCGCTATCTCACGCGTGAGCTCAAGATGTGGCAGCTGGTCTTCGCCGATCGGCACATGCGTTGCATTATAGAGCACAATATCGGCCGCCTGTAACACCGGGTACCCGAGAAAGCCGAATGAATCGAGATCCTTTTCCGTATTTGCCTGCTTGTCTTTATAGGTGGGATTTCTCTCGAGCCAAGAGAGCGGCGTAAACATGGCGAGTAACTGCGCGAGTTCAGCGTGCTCAGGTACATCTGACTGCACAAACACTACCGCCTTTTCAGGTGAAATGCCCGCCGCGAGCCAGTCTGCAACCATCGGTGCAATAAAACGGTGTGCGTCCTGATAATTGGGATAAAACGCCGTCAGCGAATGCAGGTTGGCTACCATAAAGAAGCACTGCGCTTCATTCTGCAGCGCGACAAAATTGGTCAAAACGCCGAGGTAATGGCCGAGATGCAGCTCGCCCGTCGCTTGCATGCCGCTGAGAATACGCTCAGGCTTTTTCTTGATTTCAGTTGTCATGTGAGTTTCAGCCACCGGATCAGAAATTTGCCCGTGAGAAAATCGCTGCGCCAGAAAGTGTAACTGAAGAGTATCAACGCTGCTGCGCTTAACACAGTCACGGCAATGGAAAAGGCACGCCATTGCATATAAGGCCCGAGATACGCAGCCGCCGCGTCAAACGGCGGCAGCGGCAGAAAATTAATGATTAGCATTGCCCACGCCTGCGTAAGAAATACCGCAGAAAACCGCGCAGAAAAAGTATCGGCCGCAGGACCTTTAATCAGCACATAGGTGCATCCGAGCACGATGAGAATCAGCAGCCAGATCTGGCCGTAGAAGAACCGCAGAAACGCTGGGGGCTGGTCGCGCAATATGCCCCCGGGGGCGATGCCGTTGAGACTCAACGATGCAAAAGACAGTAGCGAAAACTCGTTGAATGGCTGTGCTTCTTTATCACCTGCCATGCGCGAACAAAACCATTCACGGCTAAGCATAATGACCAGTGCCGAAGGTATTGCGAGTATCAGGGCACCGGCCTGATCGACGGTATATTGCAGAATGCCCATTGGTTAACCGCCACCCACGTAATGGATAATTTCTATCGCGTCGCGGTCGCTCACGGTGGTCGTGGCATATTGCGAACGGTTAATCAGTTCACCGTTGAGTTCGATCGCAACGCGTTCGGGGTTTAATCCTAACTGCTGAACAAGCGACGTCAGCACGGGCTCTTTTTGGAGCAGCGCAAAATCGAAGTTTTGTCCGTTAACCGTCATGATGGCAAACACAGAATACCCGCGGCAATTATTGCGGCTGTTTCAGCGCGCAAAACATTTTCGGAAATCAGGACACCGGTCGCGAAGGCGCGCAATGCGGTGATTTCTCGTTTGCTGAAGCCGCCTTCGGGTCCGTTGATAAACATCACGCTTTGACCAGCCGTCGGTTGCGTCAGGTCTTTTTCCGCCTCGATATCGCCGAATAGAATATTTGTGGTTTCGCGGCGCAGATCGGCGATAGCCGCAGCTATAACGATCTGTGGACACACCGGGTTATAGGCCTGCATACAGGCATTTTCGATGATTGCCCCCATGCGCCGCATTGAATCGCCGTGCGGGGCACTGTGCTCCGAATCAAACAGAATAATTTCTGTAACGCCGATTTCTGCGCATTTGGTCAGAATCAGCGATAGCGCCTTGGGTTTTACCCATGCCTGTGCCAGCGTGACGTTGTGCTTTACCGATAGCAGGTGCAAGGGCTCAGCATTTTCACTTAGACGGATTTCTCCTTTACTGACGAGGGCTTCGGTAATGAGGCCTTGGCCGTCCCCGACGATAGCTTGCCAGTCATTGCCGCGCCTGAGCGAGCGGGCGAAATGTTCATGGTGGCGACCGGGCAGGGTGAGGCTTCGCCGCGCCGTCAGTTCTGCAAATTCACCGGCGCTGAGTAGAATCAGCGAATGTTCGCCCTGTCTGGCCCTGAGGTATTC
>JAEUSA010000108.1 GCA_016788945.1 Leptospiraceae bacterium | reverse complement strand
CTGTTCATTGCGGGCCACGAGACGACCGCCAATGCACTCTCGTGGACACTGTATCTACTCGCGCAGAATCCCGAACGGATTTCGCGCGCACAACAAGAGATCCGCACCGTCACTGCGGGTAGCAACCTGCAGGCAGAACATTTTGCGCAGCTGAACACGCTCTACCGTATTTTCGCCGAAGCGCTGCGGCTCTACCCACCGGCTTGGACAATTTCACGCGAGGCAGTGGTCGACACGATGATTGCCGATGTCGCAGTCAAAGCGGGCACTACCGTGGTTATGAGCCAGTGGGTAATGCACCGCAATCCGCGACTATGGAAAGATCCGCTCGCATTTGACCCCGACCGCTTTTTACCTGCAGCAGAAGAAGCAAGGCCGCGCTTTGCGTATTTTCCCTTTGGTGGCGGGCCACGCCAGTGTATAGGCGACCAGTTTGCCTGGATGGAAGGCGTACTCGTGCTTGCGGCAGTGCTGCAAAAATTTTCACCCGCGTTGATCGATGCGGCGTTCAAGGCAGAAATTCATCCTATGATCACGCTGAGACCGCGCGGCGGAATGCCTTTGGTACTTCGCCGCGCGTGAACGCTGACCGCTATTTGGCTTACCGCCAGAAAAATGCCACGCGGCGCAGCAACAGAATCAGTCCACCGCTGGCGATGATGAACACCGTCAGAAACGGCTCTGTCGATACGTTATCGAAACGGAAAGCACACAGAAAACCGGCGAGCGGCAAAACAATCGCGAGTAAAACAGCAGTAAAGTGCACCCCTTGCATCGTGCGCGCGATCGCGAGCGCAACATAACCCGGAACGATTAGCCCTGCCATCGCGACATAAGCCCCAAGAATACGCGCGGCGAATGACAGCACGAGACCTGCAAGCAAATAAAACAGCGCATCATGCAAAACCGGATTCAACCCGTTGAGCCTCGCCTGCACGGGGTCGAATCCCGAAAGCATAAATCGGCGCTGCAGCAATACCATCAGCGCAATCAGTAAAGCGATGAAAGGTAGGTAGTGCAGAAACATCGGCGGCGGCGTGTAGAGTATTTCGGTGAAGTAAGCTTTTGCCAGCACCACGTCGGTACCACCGAAAGCTTTATTGACAAGCGGATACGCCGCCAGCGCGGTCAGCAACGCAAGCACCAACAGCGTTTCTTTATTGCGCGATCCCCGTGCAGCGAAAAACACGAACGGCAACAGCAATAACATGGTGATCGGCAACACAAAACCGTCGATCTCGAGAAAATGCCAATCACCACCTGCGGCACCAGAGCGATTGATCATCGCATAGACATGCTCATGCCCGTGGAATAGCGCAGCAAGAGAGAGGCCGATCAAAAAGCTGACCTGCGAAACCTGAGAAAGTACAAGGCCGAACAGGCTCGCACGGCGCAAGATCAACGAAACGCCGACATACGCGATGGCGGCGAAATACAAAAGACTGAACAGCACAGCGGCATGATACTGTAAAAAATATGCGGAAATTTTTTCCATCGCTGTTTCGCCTTACGCGCCACGCTCCATAATATGCCCTGTATCGATTTCGAGAAACCGCGAATAAAAATCGCGTTCGATGGCATCAGCGTGGTCAATCACACAGATCGTGCGCTGGGGGTTCGCAAATTCCCTCAGTATACGGGTTATCTCCCCCCTGCCCGAACGGTCGAGATTCGAAAACGGTTCATCGAGCAGCAAAAAATCCGGCTCACCGATGAGCGCCCTGCCGATCAGTGCGCGCTGCAGTTGCCCACCCGAAATTTCGCGTAGCAGCACGCCGGGTATGCTGTCGAGCCCGACTGATTTCAGCGTCGCGGCAACGCGCTCGGCTTCGCGGTACGCAGCGGGCCTGAAGAGAGTTTTGAACTGGTAGCGCGCCTTGAGCCCCTGCCTGATCAAACCGCGCACAGTCACTGGGTACTGCACATCAAAATGGGAGCTCTGCGGCACGTACGCCAGTGCCGCGAATTTGCTGCTGCGCGCGCCTGCGACCAGCGGCATGGCACCGATCAGAGATTTTGCCAGGGTACTTTTTCCCGAACCGTTCGGCCCTGAAAGAAAAACGGCCTCGCCGCGCTGAAACGTCAGATCAACGCACGAAATGAGTGCACGACGACCATAACCAATCGATGCATTCGCGAGAGTCAGCATGGCGGCAACGTCACGCCGCCTTATACAATCTACAATGCACCTGCAAGTGTCCTTGTTGCTGTTTCGATCATCTTGAGCCAGGTTTCGGTTTTTTCGCCTGACCCAGTCTGCACCGGCAGAATCAGAAGTCTTGCCCCACTTTCTTCGGCGACGCGCCGTGCAATACCCACATTAGACCACGGCGAAACCAGCACGACCGGTATTTTCTGTTCTTTGATGAGGGTGACGGTTTTATTGATCCATGCAGGTGCAGGGGCTATGCCCATACGCTGCTCGACAGAGCCCGCGATTTCGAGTCCGAAACGGTCTGCGAGATAATTGAACTCCTGATGATAGACAACGATCTTTTTGCCCTTGTGCGGGCGCATGACCTTCATGAGATCGAGTGATAATTTTTTTACTTTGGCAACAAACTGATCGTAGTTGGCCCTGTACTGTTTTTCATGCGCATAGTCAACGATCGCGAGAGTATTGAGAATATTTTTGGCGATCTGTATGCCGTTCAGCGGGTCGATCCAGTAATGCGGATTACCAAAGACATGAATATCTCCCATGGAACGGTCGACTGTGCCCGTCGGCACCTGAAGCAGCTTGATGCCTTTCCATGCAAAACAATACCCTTGCTGACCGCGCTGCACTTTC
>JAEUSA010000035.1 GCA_016788945.1 Leptospiraceae bacterium | reverse complement strand
AGACAAGATCACACGCACCGAAATCAAAACCAATCTACCCGTTCGTTTCCGCTATTTTCGCCTGCGTTCAGCTTACCGTGACGGGCTCTACGGGCCCTGGGGTGAAATCGTTGAAATACAGCGACCCGTGAAATTCGCTGCGAAAGAACCTGTCAAACAACCCGATGAACCTCCCGCAGCGAAAGGCGCGAAACCCGTCAGACCGCAGGAGGTATTTGCACAAGTAATCGACAAAGACGGCCGAGCACGATGGGTGTTGCGCGGAAAATCTGTCGCGGCTGATAAACTCGACCAGAACAACCCGCTATTCTATGACGTCGAGGCAATCGGCAATAAAGAGGCTCCGGAGAATACGAATGGCCGCAAAAAGTATGAAGGGCCCGTAACTTTTGAAAATGCCGGCCAGTACAAAATGAATCTCTACAATACAGAAGACACCGCGGT
Organism: Leptospiraceae bacterium; assembly: GCA_016788945.1. Classification (GTDB taxonomy): domain Bacteria; phylum Spirochaetota; class Leptospiria; order Turneriellales; family Turneriellaceae; genus Turneriella. The sequence continues at coordinate 11,892 of JAEUSA010000035.1, read as the reverse complement.
TACTGAACCTATTCAGACTTGGATCTTCTGGGTATACACTGATATTCCCCGCACGTACGCAAAATTCTACGCACCGTTCTTGCATGGCAAAGGTGGTTTCACGGTCGGAGCAAAAACCAAGATCGCTCTGATTCCCGAGTTCGGCCACGCTCCGAACGACAAAATGGAGTACCGCATATATGCCGAAGGCAGCCAACCGGGAGCGTGGAACAAGTATCTCGACGAAATCGAAGTGGCTTCATTCGCCAAAGGTAAATATGGTTTCTACATCGTTGAATTCCAGGCTACCAACGTAGCTGGTGTGGTTGAACCGATGCAGACAAGACGCATGCTCATCGACGCGCGAGCGCCTGCCGTTGAAGAAGGCAGCGGCGAAGGCGGGGTGAAGACGCTGATACTAAAAGACGAAAACTTCCCGATCGTCGTGCGCATCTACCAAAACGGCAAGCTCGTCGAAGATAAGTATTTCAAGCAATGGCGTGCAAACGATGTGATTAAACTTCCGGCGGGAAGCGTCGAGGTACATATTATTGATCTTTTGGGCAACGAAGTCGTAATTAAGAAGTAAATAGGTTTCTGAACCGAAGTTTACGAAGCCTTGCCGGCCAGCGCCTCGAATTCATCGGGTGGCAATGGCCGACTGAAATAATATCCCTGATACGCCTCGCAACCCATTTCGCGCAGCGCTTCAAGTTGTTCTTTGGTCTCGACTCCCTCGGCGAGAACTTTCAGATTGAGGTTCTGCGCCATGCCGATTATCGTGCGTATCAGCGTCGCATTGTTCTTGTCAGTGGTGATCTCTTGCACAAAGGTCTGGTCGATCTTCAGTTCGCTCAGAGGCAGGCTCTTCAAGTAGGTCAGCGATGAATAGCCTGTGCCGAAATCGTCGATCGAAAACTGTATGCCAAGATCACGAATACTTTCCATCTTTTGTACCGTTTCTGCCACATTTTCGAGCATCAGGCTCTCGGTAAGTTCAAAAATCAGGCGCGACGCATCGATACCGGTTTCGCGCGTTGCCGATCGCACATAATCAACAAACCCGGCATCGCGGTATTGGCGGGGACTTACATTCACGGCGAGGTTCAGTTCGCGAAACCCCGGTTCAGACCGCCAGGCATTCAGCCGTGCACACGCCTCGGCGATTACCCACTTGCCGATTTCAAGAATGTCGCCCGTTTCTTCGGCAATCGCGATAAATTCAGACGGTGAAATAAGCCCACGCGTCGGATGTTGCCAGCGAAGAAGAATTTCGGCACCGCAGATTTTTCCTGACGCATTCCACTGCGGCTGATAATGCAGGGTGAACTGGCGTTCGGCAACCGCGCGCCGTAGGTCAGCTTCGAGACGCAGACGGTCTTCGACAGATTTCTGCATTTCGATGTCAAAATAACGCAGCCGGTTCTTGCCCGCCTGTTTCGCCTCATACAGCGCTATATCGGCGCGCTTGAGCAACTCTTCCGGTGTGTGAATATGACCGTACATCAGCGTGATGCCGATGCTGACGCTGCTCTGGTAATTCTGGCCCTGCGCATAAGGATTCGCCACCGGAACATTCACCGCCGCCAGCATCTGTTCGCCAAGGAGTTCAGCCTTTCTGCCTGCATCGGAAAGCGACGAACTGATGTTTTCGGCGATGACGACGAATTCGTCGCCCCCCCAGCGTGCCAGCGTGTCGGTTTCGCGCAGGCAGCCGGCCAAACGCTCTGCGACGACGGTAAGAAAATAATCTCCCGATGCGTGGCCGGTCGCATCATTAATATTCTTAAAGTTATCGACGTCGATAAAGTACAGGGCATTGTATTTGAAATCGCGCTCGCTCGTTGCTATCGCGTGTTGCAGGCGGTCGTGAAATAGCTTGCGGTTCGGCAACCCGGTCAAATTATCGTAAAGCGCCAGGCTCTGTATCAACGCCTGTGCTTTGCGCCGCTCGCGTATATCGGTGATACTGCCCCGTATGCGAACGCTGTTTTTTTCTGGCAATAACAGCAGACGCACTTCACACGGAATTACATCGCCATCACGATTTTTGTGCAGCCATTCAAATACAGCGACTTCGCCGGCTGCAGCGCGCGACAATTGCTCCTGCGCCACGTCAACCGAGCGTCGGCCGTTTTCCTGTAACTCGGGGCTTAACTCGACCGGCCCCAGTTGCAGCAATTCTTCGCGTTCATAACCGAATAACTTTTCCGCAAGCGGATTAGCGTCGACGAACTTACGGAGTTCAAGATCGAAAACGACAATCGCTTCGGGGGCAAAATCGATCAGGCGACGGTATTTTAACTCATTGTATCCCGATAGCTCTGAAACCTGTCGCAGGTGTTCGACAGTGGCTTCGAGTTTATCAACAAGACCGGAAATCATCAGCGAAAGCATCGAACTGATCGTCACAAAAACGATCGTCGTTCTCAGCCATGACATGATGACGCTCTCACCGGGCAGCATCAGTTCAGGTGGATGTATCAGCCCCGTACTCGAGCCGTAGGCATAAAAAATGAGAATGAGGGTATCGAACAGTATCAGAAGAAATGCCGGCCTACGGCCGAAAAACGCGGCGGTGATGATAATTCCCGAACTGGCAATGGCCAGTGCAGTGTATCTTACCCCGACCAGCGAAGGAAAATACAGACCGATCAACGTCAAGTCGGCGACGAGTACTACCGCCTTCGTGCGCCAACCAAACCTCGGATGCAGACTTAAAAAAACGATCGTCGCAAAAGTAATGCCCAAGGCCGCACCGAGGTCGACGCGGCCCATGCGCAAAATCCATAAAATGATGGTCACGACACTGCCGACGCCAACCGTCAGAATCGCCCAAACAACCAGCCTATATTTCCAAAGGTTTTGTGCCTCGGCAGAAGGCGCACTTTGTACAGGGTTTGCGAATCTCCATGACCCCCGTTTGCGCATCGGTTAAGCATCTGCTGTGACGCGATCTGTAAAGCCCTTTGTCCTTGACGGCATGTCTAAATCGCATTTTCTGTCTGCATGGCGAAACTCTCTGGTGCGCCCCCGCAAGGGACGGCGAACGGCTCGGCCGGTGCACATGCAAAAGTGACCATCTACTATAATCCTAAATGCCGCAAGAGCCGCGAAGCGCTGCAAATTATCAAAGAAAAAGGCATCGATCCTGAAATCCGCAACTATATGGAAGAGCCACCCTCAAAGGCCGAGCTCGCCGAAGTATTGCGCAAAATGGGTCGTCGCCCGCGCGATATTTTCCGCAAATCAGAGCCGCTCTATAAAGACCTCGGGCTCAAAAATAAAGACCTGACGGACGATGAGCTTCTGACGTATCTCAATGAGTATCCCATACTGATTGAGCGCCCGATCGTCGTCAAAGGCCAGCGCGCCGTGTTGGGCCGTCCGCCCGAAGACGTGCGCCGCATTATCTGACGGCCCGGCGCCTCGATGCGCGTTACCACTGAGGCGGCCAAGCGCCGCATCATCATTACCTCAGGGCCAACGCGCGAATATTTCGATCCGATCCGTTTCTTGTCGAATCCGAGTACCGGCCGCATGGGCCATGCGATTGCGAGTGCCGCGGTCGCCCATGGCGGTTTTGAAGTCATCTATGTTGCAGGCCCCGTAAGCGCCGAGTTTGCAACGGTGAGCGGCGCGACGAACCGGCAGGTTATCAGCACCGAAGATATGCTGCGCGAGGTGGAAGCCAACCTCAACGCCGGCGGTATTCTCGTCATGGCGGCTGCCCCCGCAGATTACCGCCCGGCGGTACGCTCGCCGATCAAAATCAAAAAGACCGAGAATCCGCAGATCAACCTCGTGCCTAACCCTGACATACTTAAGGAAATGGCCGCGAAAAACCGCCAACTGCAACCGCGGGCTCTGCTGATCGGTTTCGCGGCAGAAACCCACGAAACGGAAAAGTACGCGCTGGGTAAATTGCGCGATAAAGAACTCGATATGATCTTTTTGAACGATGTCTCTCGCAAGGGTGCGGGTTTTGCCTCAACAACCAACGAGTTCACCGTATTTTACCGCGACGGCCGGCGCGTTGAATTCGCCAACGAGGCCAAAGAAGCACTGGGCAAAAAAATCATCGACTGTATAATTGCCTATGCAAGCGCATAGTCTGTGTCGCGTGGCGGTAAAATACCCTTGGTGAGCAAAGTCGAACCATGACCGCCATTCTGATCGCGACGCGCCATGAGGCTTCTGAGCTGTTGCGCAGACTTTCACCCGTAAAGCGCGAAGGCATCTATCATTATCGCGGCACCATTGCCGGCAAGGGCGCTGCGCTGTTTCTCACGCGGCCGGGCGTCTATGCGCCGCAACAGGTGAGGCGCTTTCTGATGCTCTACCGCTTCGATGCAGTTGTTCATTCGGGCAGCTGTGCGAGCCTGACCGCCGCACTGACGCATCTACAACCGGTCATCATTAGCACAGTAACGACCCCCGGTGAAAAAAATCGCATCATCGGGCAGAGCGGCGTAAGCGGCGTATCGCTGCGCCATCTGGTGACAACAGACAACGCAAAGGCAGATCTGCGAGAGCAAACCGGGGCCGATGTACTGGATATGGAAACATACACCATCGCGGGCATCATGGCTGAGCCGGAATTCGCCGCGCTGCCGTTCTCTGTAATCCGCGTGGTCGACGATTTGCCCGGTGAAGAGAGTTATCTCGCGAAAGACATGGCACTGCGACAGCTGATGAGCGGTACGGCACGCACACGACCGTCCGTGAGAGAAATTCTGCGATTCGGCATTTGGGATTATTTCGTTCTAAAGCTGCGCCGCCGCCGGGTAGCGAGGGAAATTTTCCGGCAGGTGAAGACTGCGCTGGCATCGATTCCTGAGCGATGAACAAACGCACGCCCGGTATCGCGCTGATACTCTGTTCTGCATTCTTCTTCTACCTCGCGACGCTTTTCGTACATTTTGCAAGCCTCGATTTCCGCGCGCCCGGATCGTGGTTTAATTTTTCCCGCTTTTTCCTCGGCCTGCCATTTTTTTATCTATTCTATCGCAAGCACCGTGTCCCCGTGCAAAACACCGGCTGGCTTGCCATGCGCGCCATTTTCAATGTCGTGGCTGTGATTTTCTTTCTCTATGCGGCGCACTTTGGCTCGGTGATGAATGCCAACGTGCTCAACATGACGTATCCAGCATTCGTTGCGTTGCTCTCCCCCATCTTCATCGGTGAAAAAAACTCGGCACTCAGCTGGATTGCGGTCATGTCTGCAATTTCCGGAGCAGCACTCATCACCCTCAGGGGGCAAGCCTTACATTTTTCCACGGCAGACCTATTGGGCCTCGCGTCGGGCATTACGGCCGGCGTAGGCGTGATGAGCCTGCGGAAAATTCGCAAGACTGACTCTACCTTTAATGTGCTATTTTTCACATTCTTTCTCGGTACGGTGGTCACCGCCATCTGGATTTTCGTCGAAGTAATCCTCGGCATAAGCGCTTCCCCCACAGATTATCCGCCGCGTTTTTGGCAGCTGCTTCTACTCTCCGGCTTCTGCGGCGTCGCGGGGCAATGGGTGTTCACCTGGGGGTTCGCGTGGGTCGGTGCAGTCGAAGGTTCGATCTTGTCGTCGAGCCGCATTCTGATTGCCCTCGTTGCCGGGGTTGCCTTTCTGGGCGAACCGTTCACTGCCGCTTCGGCAATCGGCGCAGCCCTGGTTTTGTTCGCCAATGTGGCCTTGGCGTTGCGGCCGAAGCATTGATTATCTCGATTTTTTGTTGCATAATTGACTCCGTTTGATTAACCTTTAACTGTGAAGGGTGGATTGTTTTTCGTACTCGCGGTTTTTTTTGCGGTTGAAGCATTCGGCAGTGCCGTCGTCAGACTCGTCCGTGAGCCGGGCACTGTCGCTTTTTCTCTGCAAAAAGGTTATGGAGTGCAGAAAGACGGCAAACATGAACTGACCTTTACCTCTGTTTCAACGGGTAAAATTCTGCTGACCGTAAAATCTTTTCAGGGTTCCACCGCCCCCGAAGATAAAAAATACTTTAACCGCCTGCAATCCATATCGCTGCCTGCGGACGCCGGTAAAATTCGCGTCACTGGCCGCATTTTTTACTGCAGCTTCGCCCAGAAGTTTTGTTCAGTACAGCGCGTTAACGAAGAACTGTAACCGGTGTTAATGCACAGGGGGCCCCCTGTGCAGAAAAAACTCAATTTACTTCGACGCGGGCAGCAAGTTCACCGATTTTCGGGTGTGATTTTTCGGGCTGGCATATTTCAACAAGTTTGCCATCCTGCGGGGCTTCGAGTGAAAACGCCGCCTTGTCGGTCACCAGCTCGCAGAGTTCATCGCCAGCGACGAATGTTTCACCGGGCTTTTTATTCCATTTTACGAGCTCGATGCCGTCGTTGCCACCGATATCGGGAATTTTAAGCTCAATAATCCGCGCCATGAATTTGCGTTGTTTGCCCGCTACGCGCGTAAACCATTATTTAGGCGTCAATCGACCATAAGGCGATCGGCTGCTCGCGCCCCTTAACCTTCGCTTCACCCAAGCGGCGGCAGCGCTGCTGAACCGCAGGCGACGCACCCGCATAAACGGCGTCAGAAAAAATCAGATCGGTGGCAAAATCTTTACAGAGCCCCTCGAGGCGTGAGGCGCTGTTCACGGCATCGCCAATGACGGTAAAATCTTTGCGTAACGATGAACCAATGGCGCCCTGTAGAACCTCGCCATAGTGAATGCCGATTCCGTTGTTGATCGGGGCAAGACCGCGCGCCGCGCGACGGGTATTGAGTTCAGAGAGCTGCGCGCGCATCAATAGCGCTGCGGCGAGTGCAGCATCGCAAGAATTCGGTACTTCAAGCACGCCACCGAAGACCGCCATAACCGCATCTCCGATAAATTTATCGATGGTACCCCCGGCAGCGTTGATTGCCTGCACCATCGCGTCGAGGTATTCGTTGAGGTATTCGACGATGTTTTCAGGCGGAGTGTTTTCACTGAACGTGGTGAATCCTCTGATGTCGCAAAACAGAATCGCAACCTGCTTTTTTTCACCATGACCTGCGGCTCCGGTGCCCGAAAGCAGCTTGTCTTTGACCTCGGCGGAAACAAACTGGCCAAACAGGCGCGAGACCATCATGGTTTCGCGCTGCTTCACCAACGTGTCTGCGATCAGCGCGCGTACATGACGGCTGACGATACCGACGGTAAACCCCGTGACACCCATCATCATCGACTTGAAATGGTAGAAAGTTTCTTGCGTCAGATCTTGCACAAGCAATTGGTCTGGATGCGACGCCGCAGCAAGGTGTGGAATCGCGAGGTGAGCCGCGAGACTGTACTGCAACCCCGAATATATGCCCGTTGCAAGAGACAGGCGAAAATCAAAAGCAAACCCCGTCAGCACGATGAGAAAAAAATACAGATAACCCGGCGGGCCGGTGATATAGGTCGCGGTGCCTGCAGGCAGTACGAAATAGGCCATGATATAAATCGTCGTGGGCAATGTGCAGAAACCCAGCATGACGGCCCACGTGCTGCGGCTTTGTATTTTCCCTGCGCGCGCGAGCAACCAAACGGTACCGGAATATACACCGCCGATCAGCGTCCACACGATCGGGACCTCAATGCCTTTAACAAAGCCCGTTAGCGTGAGTGCATAAAGCAACAGCGAACTGCTGAAACCCATCAGGCACGAGGCCAATGACCCCTTTTGCAGGGTTTCATTCATCTGCCGGGTCACCAGCGCATCAAAGGTATCGAGTTCGTTCGGCAGAGCCATCGGGTCTGCGTGCGCAGTTCAGCGCACGACGCCAAGCAAATAAAAAACCCCGCCTGTTACCGGATAATCCGGAGAGCGGGGATTTCGGACTTAAATCAGCAACGGCCCGGTTGCCCGGGCTCTACACCGCAATGATTACGGAGAAGGTTTCGTTGCGATAATTTCGTCGCGGTTTACGAGTTCAAGAATGTGCTCGTATTCCGGAGAATCTTTTTTGTACTTCAGCTCTGTTGCACGCAGCAGATGCTTGTTCTTGTTCTTCTTGTAGAAGATGCGCTCTGCTTCAGTACCTTTGTTGTACTTCTCTGCTACTGCTTCTTTGAAGCCATAACCTGAAGCGAGGTATTTGTGCGGAGAGATTTCGGTCTCAAACGCCGGGTCGATTTTCAGGTAACGCTCGAGCAGATCGATGGTCTGCGGCAGGTTGCCGAGGTCGTACTGGGCGATAATCCAGTCGCGGTAAACCGAAGCTGTCAGATCTTTCATCTGCTGCTTTTCACGGAAAGAGCGGTTTTGGATTTCATCGAGGTGATTGATGGCACGTGTAAAATAAGTCACGGCCTTAATTTTTGCACGGTTCTTTTTCTCGAGCAAGATACGCTCTTCGCGCATTTTGCGGTCGATAGTCTGCCAGTACCATTTTTCGTTCAGGTACTTTGCATCTGCCCATTCTTCTTTGTTGCGCTGAACTTCTTCGCGCATTTTGTCAAGAATCGAGCGGCCGGTCTGGTAGTTTGACAGTGCCAGACGGAACTTGTTGTTGGCAAAATCATCGCCGAGTTTGTAGAGTTCGTCAAATGACGCTACGTACGGGCGATAATCGGGATTATACCACTTTGCTTCTTTTTCTTCGGCCGGATTTTCTTTTTTCTCCGCCGCTTTCGGGTCTGCAGGTTTTGCACCAGGTTGCGCCATCAGCGCAGGTACACCCGCGAGTACAGCCAGTATCGAAACTGCTGCCAGTAACTTTTTCATAGTTTTCTCCTTCACGTTGCTGTAAATCCTGCCCGGATACCCGATTCGAGTGCGTCGCGGCATTGCTGCGCCGGGCTCAAATCAAAAATACACCGAGCTTACTATATTCTTTGTCGGCGTCTAAAGCGTAAATCTTAAATCGAATTCGTTAAGCAAATCGCTGTTCACCCACCCGGCTCGTTATGTCACTTTTTCTTCACGGTCAGCAATTCTTCAAGCAGGCGCAGCATATCGGTCTCGGTAATCAGCCCCAACAAACGGCCGTCGTCATCGCACACAGGCAGACATCCTACTTTGTGCTTCACCATCAACCGCACTGCCGTTTTCACCGAATCACCCGAATCTGCCACGAGGGGTTCCCGGGTCATGATTTTCGCCACGTTCAGCTGGCGGTTGCCGACTATCTCTTTTTTGCCCTCGCCGTCGTGAAAGATCACCAGTGCATTGCGCAGATCGCGGTCTGAAACTATGCCGACGAGACGCCCGGCTTTGACGACCGGCATGTGCCTGAAACGCCCCTCGAGCATACGCACATAGACTTGCTGCACGTTGTCACTCTCTTTGGCGGTAATAACATCTTTGAGCATCAGCTCGCCGACAGTCAGTTTATCTGTGTAACGCACGTTATTTGCCGATGATACGCTTGCGCAGGTCTTCAACACCCGAACGACGCTGCTCTTCGCTGAGATTGGGGTTATTTTTGAGGTATTCGCGTTCGGCGGCCAGAAACTGATCCATCTTGGCGATTGCCTCGCTATCTTGCTGAGACAACTGTTTTTCCTCTTGCTCCATTTTTTGCGCCTGCGCAGCACCGAAGTATTTGACCCTCAGCTCTGATTCAACCCGTTTGCGTTCAGATTCGGGCATTTTCGCTAAATCGCTCTGGTGCAGCATCAGATCGGTTCCGTACTTGATGTCTGCCGGCTCGCGTTCGATATGCGCCTGATGATAACCGCCTAAAATTTCTTTCTTGCGCTCTTCATACAGGCGTAGACGTTCTTCAACCGGCAGGTTGGCATATTCAGGTGAATTGAACTTCGCCTGTTCTTCGGTCAGGGCAACTCGCGCCTCTTCGACGCCGAAAATCAATTTCGCTGTGTCTTCACCGAAAAAATCCCGCCGCGCTTTTTTCATCAGCCGGTACTTTTCCTGATTGCTCAGGCTGGCAAAATTTTCCGGCAGATTCTGCCGCATTTTGGCCTCGAATTGCAGGTACTGCTCAAAGATTTCACCGAGGCGCTGCTTGTCTTTGCCCGGCAAATTTTGGATCATTTTGCGTATGCGTTCATTACAGCCCTGCTCGTCGACTTCACCCGCACAGTCGCGGCGCAGGCGCACCAATTCCAGTGCGAGGTCAATGCGGCCGGCCTGAACTTCGGCAAGAATATAGTCACTGTGCGATTCACTCAACCGGTCTGTCGGATAAGGAAAGCGTTCGATACCGGCGGTTTGTGCTTTGCCGGCGGGTGCATTCTGGCCATAGAAGAACAAGCGATAGATGATTATGGCGACAACCACCAAGAACAGCGGTATGCGGTAGCGCTTAAGAATTTCGATCATTGTTTAACCTTGATTCAGAACGTAGAGTAAAGTGGGCTACGCCCACTTTACTCTACTTGTTCTGAGAATACATGCCGGCGATCTGCGGCGGCAACCAATTTCTTTTGAGACTACCCCGACGGGCGCCGGGGCTTGAATTAGCTTATTCTCTCCACACGCCTTCGGTGGAGATATCAGAGTAACGAATCCAGACATCGTTCACGCCGGCGGCGCGTTTTGCGTCGACAAGCTTCTGGTTCTGGTTACCATTTTTCGGTACGGCAAACTGGTAGGCACCGCCGGTTTCGTTGCTGCAAACTGCTGCACCGTCGGCAAATGTTCCCGACGCATTCGAGATCCGCCATTGACCTGCACTGTTACGGCAGGCAAAGCGATAGCGATTTGCGCAGTTCGCATCGTTCCAGCGGCCACTCGAGTATTGCATTGCGCAGTCTTCGTTATTGCCGTAGTTATTCGGTTCGCCCGGTGCCCAAGAGAACACTGCAGAAGCAAGGCGACCATCGTTCGGGCTGATTTTGTCCATGCCGGGCAGGTTAACACCGCACTTGATCATTTCAGGCATGTTCGCTGTCGTTGTTTTTCCAGAACCACCACCGAACCAAGCAGTCAGGTTTGTGCGATCTTCATAGAAGCGCACCATCTTGTTTGCGTATGCATCGGCATTGATGTATTGTGATCCGCAATCGGGGTATGAAGTGAATTTGGACACATTTTCTTCGGGGACAACATTATTTTTCAGGTATACCCAGCTCTGCCATTCACCGGTGCCGCAGCCGCCGCTCCACAGGATAATGTTTTTACCCGCATTGAGCACCTGCTGGCGAGTGATGTTAACCGGCGCGTCTTGGCAGTTACTGCTCGGGCGATAGATCAAATCGCCGAGGCGTGATTTGATCACATTGAGGGCATCTTGATGGTGACCGCTCAGGTGATCTTCGATATAAAGGATCACCACTTCAGAGCGGTTTGCGCGAATGAAGCCATTGAGTTCGTCGATACCTTTGGAGAGATGGCGGTCGTAAGAGCTGCAGCCGAGGTGGTTATCTTGGCCGTGGCAGAGCAACGGTCTCATACCCCATTCCCATGGCCAGCCATCCATGCTGAAGTACCAATGCACGTCGAATTCGATTGCACGAATATCCATGCGCAGCTGATCATTGATCGAAAAGTCGTGGTTCGGATCAATGTACGCAAACGCGGTGGTGTAAGCCGCAGAATTGTACGTGTTGTGCGAGTGCAGAAAGGTGCTGTCTTTCAGCGGTAGGTTCGCTTCGAGCGAGCGCTGCTGTGTCAGGGATTTTTTTTCCCATGAGCGTTGATAAATATCTACCGGAGATTCGGGTTTCGGTTTGCTGCTTGAGCTGTGCAGGGCAAAGACCGCTGCGACAAGCGCGAGTGCGAATGATACGCCTCTTTTCATAGTGTTTTGTTTAACTCCTTCACGCATAGTTTGGTTTGTCTTTAATGCATGATCGGTCTAAGTGGTAAAACCGTGCCAAAAAAACACTGTTAAATAAAAAATTTTTGAAATAAAATGTCACTTCCGTGTCATTTTTTGCTATTTTCGCGAAAATGCGAATGAATCAATAAAATCAATACTATTTCGCGATACTTAGTTCCATAATGACGCAAATG